>DATDLN010000241.1:0-17585 GCA_036519295.1 Thermoleophilaceae bacterium | reverse complement strand
CGCGAGCGACGGGACTCGAACCCGCGACCTCCGGCGTGACAGGCCGGCGCTCTAAACCAACTGAGCTACGCCCGCGTGCAGGTGCGAGCATAGCGGCGGTGCGGGCTATCCGCGAGTGCGCCGGCGCTCGCGGATCTGTGTCGCGAGCAGCCACACCAGGAACGCGATGACGGGGACGAAATAGGCGAGAGTCGTGAGGGTGTGCCCGGCGTGCGCGATGAGGAGCATCGTGTGGATTTTCGCATGCGGCCGGGGTTTGGATGCCCTTGCTTGATCCTCAACCCACGAGCACGTGGGCGAGCGCGGGAAGGTCGCGGGCCGTTGCGTCCGGCAGTTCGAAGACGTCGGGGTAGGGGCGCCCGTCGCGGTCGAGCCAGCCACCGCGGAGGCCGGCGCGCTTGGCCCCGTGTACGTCCCAGGGGTGGACAGCGATCAGGATTGCGTCGGTCTCGGGGACGTTCAGGGCGTGGCAGGCGTGGCGGTAGGGTTCCGGGGCGGGTTTCCAGCGGCCGACCTCGCGCACCGCCAGGTTGCGCTCCACGAGGTCGCTGAGCCCGGCGCGTTCGAGCAGGCCCTTGGCGATGGAGGCGCCTCCGTTCGTGAGGGTCGCGATGCGCACGCCCGCGTCGCGTAGCGCTCGGATTCCAGGGGGAACGTCGGGGTGCACGGAGAGCGTGTTCATGCCGGCGAGGATGTGGTCGGCGGCGTCCTCGGGCGGGGTGCTCAGGCCAGGCAGTCCGGCGAGCAGGGTGCGAAGGACAGCATGGGCGACTTCCTGGAATTCCGCATAGTCGCCGCTGGCGGCAAGGGCGATGCCGTCACGAAGCGTGCTCGCAAACCAGGTGGGGAGGAGGTGCCCCGCGGCGCCCACCTGCTCGAAGCGCTCGGCGAGCGGAGCGAGGTCCGAAAGAGTCTCGTTGACGTCGAGGAGGGCGACGGCGGGCGCGGGCGACATGATGCTCAGCCTACGGACCGCCTCGCGCCCGGACAGGGCGTCCGGCAGCTTACGGGAGGCCGGCGCCGGAGCGCCGGCCTCCCGAAACCGCGAGTCACGACGTTGACGGAGACGCGCTGAGGCCCTTCGCGAGCCGCTCGCCCTCGATGTCGACGTCGGGCACGATCCGCTCGAGCCTGCCCGGGAGTGTCCATGCGCGGCGTCCGAGCAGCGCCATCACCGCGGGCACGAGCGTCATGCGCACCACGAAGGCGTCGGCCAGCACGCCGAACGCGAGCGACAGCCCGATCGACTTGATCACGGGGTCGGGGTCAAGCAGGAAGGCGGCGAAAACCCCGGTCATGATCACCGCCGCGGCGGGGACGACGCGGCCGCTCTGGCCGTAGCCGGTCACGACCGCCTCGCGGGCGTTGCCTGTGTGGACGTAGGCCTCGCGCATGCGGGAGACGAGGAACACCTCGTAGTCCATGGCCAGCCCGAACAGGATTCCGATCAAAAGCACCGGCAGGAAGCTGACGATCGGCCCGGTCTGGGCGACGCTGAACAGGTCCGCCAGGTTGCCGTCCTGGAAAACCCACACCACCAGGCCCATGGCCGCGGCGATCGAGAGCAGGAAGCCGGCGGCGGCCTTGATCGGCACCCAGACCGACCGGAAGACCACCATCAGCAGCAGCAGCGCCAGCCCGACCACGACCGCGATGTACTTCGGCAGCGCCGCGGCGAGCGTGTCGGCGGTGTCGATGTTGAGCGCCGTCGTGCCCGTCACGTAGGCGCCGATGCCGTACCTCTCGGGGATCTCGTCGGCCTTGGCGCGCATGTAGTCGACCAGGTCGCGGGTCTCGTCCGAGGCCGGACCGGTCTTGGGGGTGACGTTCACGATCGTCACGTCGCTGCGCTCGTTCTGGGCGGGCGGCGAGACCGCCGCGACGTTCGGGAACTTCTTGATCTCGCTGGCCACATCGCCCGCGAGCTGCTTCTGCTGATCTCGCGGCAGATCCGGGGCGTCCACCACCGCCGTCAACACGCCGTTGAAGCCCGGGCCGAAGCCCTCGCTGAGGAGGTCGTAGGCCTTGCGCTCGGTGTTGTCGGTCGGCTTCGAGCCGCCGTCCGGCAGGCCCAGCTTCATGTGCGCGGCCGGCAGCGCCACCGCCAGCAGGCCCGCCACGCAGACCAGCGCGACCACCAGCGGGCGGCGGGTGACGAAGCGGGCGTAGCGCACGCTGGCCGCCTCGCGGCCCGGCTTGCGGCCCCGCGGCCGGAACACCAGCACCCGGTTGACGCGCGCGAGCCGATCGCCGCAGAAGCCGAGCAGCGCCGGTAGCAGGGTGGTCGCGATAAGCACGGCGATCACGACGGCGCCGGCCGCGGCGAGACCCATCACGGTCAGGAACGGGATGTTGACCACCAGCAGCCCGACCAGCGCGATCACCACGGTCGCGCCGGCGAACACCACAGCGCTGCCGGCCGTACCGGTGGCCTGGGCGGCCGCCTCACGCGGCCGAAGGCCCTGGCCTATGTTCTGGCGGTGGCGGGAGAGGATGAACAAGGCGTAGTCGATCCCCACGGCCAGGCCGAGCATCGTCGCCAGCGTCGGCGCCGTCTCGGTCAGCTCGAAGGCACCGGTGAGGGCGGTGACCCCACCGACCGCGATCGACACGCCGAGAATCGCGGTCAGCAGCGGCAGGCCCGCGGCCACCAGCGATCCCAGCGTGATCGCCAGCACCAGGAACCCGATCATGATCCCGGCGCCCTCCGAGCCCGCCTCGGACTCGTCGGTCACGAGACCGCCGCCGAATTCCACCTCCACCCCGGCCGCCTTGGCCGGCTCGGCCGACGCCTCCAGCTCGTCGCGGGCCGCGTCGTCGACCTCGTCCGCGGGCATCGGATAGATCACGTCGGCATAGCCGATCCGACCGTCCTTGCTGATCGCCTTCGCCCTGTACGGGTCGATCGCGAACGACACGCCGTCCGCCTTGCTCGCTCTGGCCACCGACTCCATCACGGCGGCCCGGTTTGCGGGATCGGTGAGCCTCTCCCCCTCCGGGACGGCGAACACGACGCGCGCCGACGCCCCACCGGCGCCCGGATACTTCTCGTGCAGCAGGTCCTGGGCCCGCTGGGATTCGGTGCCGGGAACCTCGAACTTGCTCGAGAACTGGCCTGCGAAGGCGCCGGCGGCGGCAATCACGAGCGCGAGTACGGCCAGCCAGCCGAGCAGGACCTTGCGGCGGTTGTCGAACGCCCAGCCGCCGAGTCGATATAGGTAGGTAGCCATCTGTCCCCCTTCGAATGGTCGAGTTGCCTTGACTGCGAGCTTCCCGTCGAAAGGCCTCCCCGACATCGGGACGACACCCTGACCCGGCACCCTGATTTCGGGTGCGCTACTTCCTGGTGCCCCGGCGGTCGGCCCGCTCGACGGCGCGTGCGACCTCCACGCGCGACGACACATCGAGCTTGTGGAACAGGTGGCGGATGTGGGTCTCGACCGTCTTCGGGCTGAGGAACAACTCGGCGGCGATCTGGGAATTGGTCTTTCGGTCGACGACGAGCCGCGCGACCTGGAGCTCCCGCTCGGTGAGCGACTCGATCCCCGCCCCGTCGGCCTTCCCCGGCCGAGTGCGACGGTGCTTTCGGCGGCCGAGCTTCCCGAGCTCGCGCTCGGCGGCGTCGCGATGACCAAGCGCCCCGCGGGCCTCGAACTCCGCCGCCGCCCGCTCCAGCTCGGCAGCCGCCCGGTCGCGCTCGCCGTCCTGCGCCAGCGCGCGGCGGGCGAGCGTCCGCGCCAGCGCAGCCTCGACGGGCGCGCCGACCTCCTTGGCCCTGGCCGCCGACGCCAGCGCCTGCTCGGCGGCGGACATCGAATCGCCGGCATCGAGGGCGACGGCCGCCGCCGCGCGGTCCGCCATCGCAGCCGGCATCCGCAGGCCCAGCTCCTGCGCCAATGCCCGCGCGCGTGCGGCCGCGGCCGCCGCCTCGTCACGTCGGCCCAGCGCGAGGCACAGCCGCGTCAGAAGCTCGAAACCGGCGGGTCGCCAGCAGGCCGGCATGAGCGGCAGCTCGTCACCGCCCGCCGAGGTGACGAGCTCCTCCACCGCGCGCGCGGGCTCACCCGCCGCGAGCAGCGCGGAGGCGAGCGCGAGGCCGGCGCCGAGCGACGGGAAGCTCTTCTCGAGCCCGCGAAGTGCCTCCATCGCCTCCTCGGCTGTGGCGAGCGCAGTTTCGACATCGCCCGCCGCGGTGGCCACGAGCGAGCGACTGAACAGGTTCCACGCCTGTCCCTCGGCGTGGCCCGAGAGCCGCGCGACCTCGATGGCTGTGTCCAGGACCTCGGCGGCGCCGTCCAGGCGGCCGCACAGCGTCCGGATGGTTCCAGACCAGAAGAGAATCTGGACCACCTGCCCCTGGCCGGTGGCACGGGCGACATCCAGGGCCTGCGCCGAACGCGCGCCCGCCTCCTCGAAGCGGTCCAGATATAGGCTCGCCGCCGCCAGGGTGTCTACGGCAAAGTCGAGACAGAGAGCGAGCTCGTCATCGGTCATGGCGTCGACAAGGGCTGCGCACTCGGAGCGAGCGGACTCGGCCTCCCGGGTTGCGCCGTCGAACACACCGGCGAGGGTGAGAATTCCCGCCGCCGACGCGGTCAGCGGACGATCACCGAGCGGCCTCGCCGCGTCGAGTGCTCGCCGGGCCCAGTCCCGCATCCACCCGTATTCCATGCGGTAGAAACCGTCCACGGCCAGCTCCCGCATCAGCGCCACCGCCGCGGGTGAGGACGTGTCGGAAAGGCTCTCCAGGCCGCTCATGAGGCGGGCGTGCGCCTCCTGGTGGCGCCCCAGCAGGTTCTCGAGCCCGGCGCAGGCCGCGGTCAGCGTGATCCGCGACTCGATGGCGTCGGCTGGCGCCAGCTCGATGCTTTCCAGTAGAGCCGCGTAGGCCTCGTAGAACTCCCCCGCCGCGAAGTGCGCCTGGGCCATCGCGGAGAGGAGCTTGCCGAGGTCCTCCGCATTCGCGGGAGGCAACAGCCGGACGGCCGCCCCGAAGAGGCGGGCCGCGGTGGCGGGGGCACGCTGGGCTGCCGTCTCGCCCGCCTCGCAAAGCACGGCGACGGCTGCCAGGTCGCCGTGGCGTGCGGAGCGCTCGAGGTGGTGCGCCCGCTCCACTGCCGGGGCGCCGCGGTCCGCGAGAGCTACGGCGGTGCGCTCGTGCGCGCCGATCCGCCAGCCACCGGGGGCGGCCTCGTAGACCGCCCGGCGCACGAGCGGATGCCGGAAGCGGAAGCGCCGAGGCACGTCCGTGTGGCGGACGAGGTCGCGCTGCAGCAGCTCGTCGAGCGCCTCCATCGCGGACGCCTCGGGCACCCCGGCGGCGGCGGCCGCAAGCTCCAGCTCGAACGGATCCCCGGCCACGGCGGCACCCTCCAGCGCTTGGCGGGCCTCGTCGGGAAGCAGCGCGAGCTCCTCGCTCAGCGCGGCGGCCACCGCCCGCGGCACCTCCACGCCTGCGAACGAGACGCCGGCGGACGGCGCTTGCGCAGCGTCACGCGGTGAGCGCGCGAGCTGCTGGAGGTAGAAGGGGTTGCCCCCGCTCTCCTCGTAGACCGCGCCGCCGACATCGGTGCCGAGGAGCTCTCGGGCCTCGTCGACGCTCAGGGGCCCGAGCTCGAGACGGGTGAGGATGCCGGCCTGGTCCGCCCGCTCGAGTGCTCCGGACAACCGCTCCGGCACCTGTCGTGGACGCAGCGCGAGCGCGATCAACACCGCGGTTGTCGGCGGACGCCTCAGCAGCGAGCCGAGCAGCTCGATCGACCCCGAGTCGGCCCAATGCAGGTCGTCGAGCAGGAGCACCAGCGGCTTGGGGACCGCGAGCCGCTCCAACAGGTGGCGAACTGCCCGGTGCGTGCGGTAGCGCTCGTCGGGCCGGGGCGCCCCGTTTCCCTCGCCGCGGGCCGGCAGCGAGGGGAGGACGTGGGCGAGCTCCACGAGCGCATCGTCGTCCAGTGAGTCCAGACGGCGCGGGTCCAGGCCCTGGACATACTCGTCCAGGGCGTCCACGAACACCCCGAACGGGAGCTCACGTTCGAGCTCCGAGGCGCTACCGGAGAGCACGAGCTGTCCATGTGCGTCGGCGCGAGCTCCCAACTCGGCAAGCAGGCGGGTCTTGCCGATGCCGGGGTCACCCACCAACTCGAGCGCGGCGGACTCCCCGCGCTCGAGTTCGGCGAGGGCGCGATCGAGCGACCCGAGCTCAGCGGTGCGCCCGACGAGCTGCTCGGCAGGCTGGGCCATGGTCGAGTGCCGGACGCAGCATAACCCGCTCGGGTCGAGGGATCAGGGTGTCAAATCAGGGTCGCGTCCCGATGTCGCTCGGCTCGTTCGGCGGAAAGCTGGACCCATGGCTTGCTTCCTGATCCAACACCGGCACGAGCCGACCGAATGCGGCGTCGTGTTCGCGGCCTTCAAGGGGCACGAGAGCCCGCTCCGCCACCAGGCCACGCTCGCCTCGTGCGCGTTCGGTGGACACGCGATCTGGTGGTCCGTGGAGGCGGCCACCGAGACGGAGGCGCTTGGGCTCCTGCCCTTCTACGTCGCCCAGCGCGCCACCGCGACCAGGGTCGGCGAGGTGGAGATCCCGTGAACCGACCGGCCCGCACAGCAACCGGAGGAGACCCCATGAACCCGACCCGCCCACATCGTCCATCGCCCGCGGCCATCCTTCTAGTGCCGCTCGCCGTAGCGCTGGTGCTCACGCTGTTCGCGTGGCCCAACGCCCGGCTCGCGCCGCGCGACCTTCCCGTCGGCGTGGCCGGTGCACCGGCGGCCGCCGCGGCGGTCGAGCAGCGGCTTGCCGCGAACGAGGGCGCGTTTGAGGTCCACCGCTATTCGGACGAGGCGGCCGCTCGCCGGGCGATCGTGGATCGCGAGGTCTACGGCGCATTCGTCGCGACGCCGGCCGGTCCGAAGGTCCTGGTCGCCTCCGCGGCCAGCCCCGCCGTGGCGCAGATGCTCACGCACGCCGCGAGCGAAGGCGGAGCGGCAACCGACGCCGGCCCGGTGCCGGTGCAGGATGTCGTTGCCGCATCCCCGGCCGGTGGCGCGCTGGCCGCCTCCGTGCTCCCGCTCCTCATCGCCGGCCTCCTGACCGGCGCGGCCGCCGCGACGCTGGCGTCAGGGGCCCTGGCGCGCGCTGGCTTGGTGGTGGCCGGCTCCGTTCTCGCCGGGCTCGTGGCGACGGTGATCGTCCACAGCTGGCTCGACGTCGTTCAGGGCGACTGGGCCGCCAACGCCGCCGTACTGAGCCTGACGGTCCTTGCAATCGCCTCGGTCGTGGCCGGCCTCGAGGCGCTGCTTGGCAAGGCGGGTCTAGTCGTCGCAGCGCTCACGATGATCCTCATCGGCAACCCGTTCTCCGGCGTGGGCACGGCTCCCGAGATGCTGCCCGAGCCGGCGGGCGCGATCGGCCAACTGCTCCCGCCGGGCGCCGGTGGCAACCTGCTGCGCAGCACCGGCTTCTTCGACGGCGCCGCCGCGGGGGAGCACATCACCGTGCTCGTGATCTGGGCGCTGGCCGGGTTGGCCGCGCTGCTCGCCGCGGGCATGCGGGAGAGGCGTCCCGCGACGGCCCGCCCAGCGGTGGCGGCATGAGGTCAGCCGGGGACTGGCGCTGTGCGTGTCCCGCCGGCGAGGGCTCCCGCGATCACGGGGATCAGTAGCCGCTCGAGCTCGGCTTCCGTCTTGGTGGCGATCTCGGCCCGCATGGTGCCCATGGACAGGGAGTGGAAGACGCTGGCCGCGCACTCCGCGCGGAAGCGCAACTCGTCGTCGGGCACCCCGGGCAGGGCGTGGCGGAGCGGTCGCAGGAGCTCGGATTCTCCCCGCGCGATCGTCGACGCCATCCACTCGCGCAGCTCGGGCGGGGGATCGGCGATCACACGGGCGAGGATGCGCAGGAAGCTCTGGGTCTCGCAGGGCGGCCCGCACATGGCGCCGATGACGGGTCGCGCCCACGCGGCCGCAATCTCCTCGAGTGTGGCGTCCTCCCCGAGCTGGCGCAGGCCCTCGATCTGCTCCTCGACCAGGCGGCCGATGGCCTGCTCGCAGGTCGCCCGGCAGAGCGCTTCCTTGGAGCCGAAGTGGTAGCTGACCGCGGCGACGTTGGCGTTCGCGGCGTCGGTGATCGCCCGCAGCGTGACCCCGTCCTCGCCGTGCTCGGCCAGCAGCGCGCGGGTCGCGTCGAGCAGACGCTGCCGCGTCCGCTCACCCGCCTCCCGGCGTCCATCCAGCTTCACCGCCTCACCCATCGCCCAATGTATTCAAGCAGATGCTTGACATGTTTGCCACCGTGTGGAAAGCTCAATCAAGCATTTGATTTCTTGGACAAGGAGTAACAGATGGCCCCGACGACCCCCCGGCCCCACCCCCGAAGAGCCGTAACCCAGGCCGGCCGTACCGACCTCCAGGCGCTCCCCTGGGCCGCGGCGTGAGCGCGATGGGATCGCCATGCACCTCCGATCCTCGCTCGCAGCCCAACCCACGCGCCTCGTCGCCCGCACCCAAGCGGCGACGCGGCGTCTTCGCCTAGACACCGGCTGGCGCCGCCAGCTCGCCCTCTTCGGCGCGGCGTATGTCTTCTACAACGTGGCCCGCTGGGTGTTCGCAGGTGACCTAGTCCCCGCGCGGGAACATGCCCGCTGGATCGTCGACGTAGAGCGGGCCGCCGGCGTGGCCGTCGAGGGGTCGGTCCAGCGCGCCCTGGACTCCGGCGCCGCGAGCTTGGTGCTGAGCAACGTGTACCTGGCGGCCCAGTTCGTCGTCGTGCCGGGCGCCCTGATCTGGTTCTACCGACGCTCGCCGCACGTATACCGGAGCCTCAGGAACACTTTGCTGGCGACCTGGCTGATCGCCGTGCCGATCTTCGCGTTCTTTCCTGTCGCGCCGCCACGTCTGGCCCACATCGGGATCGTCGACACGGTCAGCGAGCAGGCCGGAGTGGCGCTGACCGGCCGGTCGACGATCTTCTACAACCAGCTCGCGGCGGTGCCGAGCCTGCACGTCGGGTTCGCGGTCGCGGTGGGCGTCGCGTTCGCCGTCGCCCTCCGGTGGCGCTGGGCGAAGGCGCTGGCGCTGCTGTGGGGGCCGCTCGTATCGCTCTCGGTCGTCGCCACCGGCAACCACTATTTCTTCGACATCGCAGCCGGCCTCGTCGTGACCGCGCTCGGATTCGCCGCCGGACGCCTACCCGTCCGCCTCTCAGGGCCGGGGCCCGAGCCGCTCCCAGGTGGCGCCGCCGCATGAAGCTGCTCTCCGCCCCGGAGACCGGGACCCGCGGCCGCGTTGCGATCGCCGCGGCGTTCGCCGCTGGCGCCGCGCTGGCCCTGGCGCTCGCGCTCGCCCCCGTGGACCTTCCCGATCCTGCTGCCGGCCTCTCCAGCGCCTCCAGCTCGCTCGGCGAGTGGGCCTACCTGGCCGTGCCCGCACTTGCCTTCCTCGAGACGGCTGCCTTCGTGGGCCTGCTCGTGCCGGGGGAGACGGCAGTCGTGGTGGGCGGCGTGGTGGCGGAGCGGGGCGACGTCGCGCTCCCGGCCATGATCGCGCTCGTTTGGATCGGCGCCGTTACCGGAGACCTTGTGAGCTTCGCGCTCGGCCGGCGGCTGGGACGGCCGTTCCTCGACTCCCACGGCGCCCGGCTTCGGATCCGCCCCGCGCACGTGGAGCGCGTAGAGCGCTTCTTCGCCCGCTACGGCGGGAGGGCCGTGCTGGTCGGGCGCTTCGTGGGCATCCTGCGAGCGCTCACGCCGTTCGTCGCGGGTGCGTCCCGCCTGCCGCTGAGGCGGTTCCTCCCCTACAGCCTGGTGGGCGCCCTGGGTTGGGCGGCCACCTTCACGGTCGTCGGCTACGTCTTCGCCAGCTCGTTCGAAAGCGCGGGCGAGGCGGCCGCGCGCATCGCGTTGGGGGGCGCGGTGCTCGTGGCCGTGGCGCTCGTGCTGGTTGCGCGCCGGCGCCGGCCGGGTCGTGCTGATGCTCCCGGCCCTAACCTCACGCAGCGGCGCCCGACGCCGTTCTCGAGGCATGGACGAAACGTTCCTCTACAACCGAATGGAAGGCCCGATAGGCGAGCTGCTCCTGGTCGGCGACGGCCACGCCCTTCGCGGCCTGTTCATGCAGGAGGGCCGCACCGCGGCATCGGTCCACCCTGAGTGGCGGCCGGCCGACGAGCCGTTCGCGGACGTGCGCAGGCAGCTGTCCGAGTACTTCGACGGCGAGCGCGCCGCATTCGACGTCCCGCTTGTGATTAGCGGCACGCCCTTCCAGCGCCGCGTCTGGCAGGCGCTGCAGCAGATCCCATACGGCGAGACGACGACCTACGGCGAGCTCGCACGGCGTGTGGGCCGGCCCTCCGCCTCGCGCGCGGTCGGGCTTGCCAACGGCCGCAATCCGATCGCGGTCATCGTTCCCTGCCACCGCGTCATCGGGTCCGACGGGAGCCTGACCGGCTACGGAGGCGGCCTCGAGCGCAAGCGCCTGCTGCTCGAGCTGGAGGCGGGCCGGGGCACGCCCTCGCCGCGGTGAGCGAGGCCGCATCCGCCTCCCTCGCGCCAGAAGGTCTCGCCGGAGATCTCGAGAGCCGACACGCTCGCATGACGGCACGGCTGGAGGCGCTCGGCGCCTCGTGTCTCGTCGCAATCCGCGACGAGAGCATCACCTACCTCACGGGCTACACAACGATGACCTGGAAGATGTACAGCCGACCCGTCGTGGCGGTACTTGCCACCGATGGGCGCCTGATGGTCTTGACGGCCGAGACCGAGGCGGACTCGGCGCGCCTGCGGATCCCGGGCGCGGAGGTGCGCGCGTACGTCGAGCTGGAGCCGGTGACCGAGGGCATGGGACTGCCGGACGGACGGATCCAGTTCGCACCCCATGCGGTGAGGGTGCTCGCCGAGATGATCGAGGAGGCGGGCCCCGGTCAGATCGCCGTCGACAGCCTCGACGCCGCGTGGCCGCCGATCGGCCAGCTGACGCGCCTGATCCCCGGGCTCGACGGTCGCACCACCGATGCCTCAGAGCTCGTCTGGAGCCTGCGACTGCGCAAGAGCGCGTGGGAGCTCGACCGCATGCGGGAAGCCGCAGCGGTCCTCGACCGAGCCTACGCCCGGCTCCGCGAGCAGCTGCGACCGGGCATGACGGAGCGCGACATCGCCAGGCGGTTCTCGATCGCCCAACTCGAGGAGGGGGCGCACGAGGTCGGGCCGCACGCGGTTGTCGCAGGTGTGGACCGAGGCCTGTTCGGCTTCCCGACCGACCGCGTGTGGGACGCCGACGACCTGCTCTACCTGGATGGGGCCGCGATCGTCGACGGTTACTGGTCCGACTACTGCCGAACCTTCGCCGCCCGGTCGCCTCGATCGGTCGAGCGCGACGGCTATGCCCGGGCGAGGGCGGCCTTGGAGGAGGGGGTCGGCTCGAGGCCGGTGGGACGGACCGCGGGCGATCTGGGATTGACGATGGCCGCCGCGCTGGACATCGCGCCCGGCGACGTGGGCTTCGGGCGCTTCGGCCACGGCATCGGCCTGCACGTCCCGGAGCCGCCCTCCCTGCACGGCGACGACCCGACGCCGCTCGAGGACGGCTTCACTCTGTGCGTCGAGCCCGCCGTCGAGCACGCGGGACTCAACTTCGTGGTCGAGGAGGAGCACGTGCTGGGAGCCGCGGGCTTCGAGCGGCTGTCGCCGCCGGCGCCCACGGACATCCTGGTCGTCTAGGGCTCGGCACGCGCGGCCTCGATCGCCCGCTCGCCGAGATCCTCCAGCCTGATCCTCCGATCGGGCAGACCGTCGACCGCCTGATGGCTGGTCACCCGCAGCGATGCGTCGACGTGGACTAGCTCACCGGGCGCGAGGAGCCGCCAGCCCGGATCCTCGTCCATCCGCTCGCTCGCGACCACGACGGCCGGCGCCTCCCGCAGGTCGTGGGAGCGCACGCGGATGCGACCGGACGCGCTGGCGTGGTCGGCGTGGCGGTCGCCGCTCGGCCCGCCGGCCCTGCGCTCCAATACGTAGAGGTGGTCGGAGTCCGGGTAGCGAAGCGCCCACAGCTCGTTGCGTGTGACGAGCATGATGTTGAGCCCGTACAGAGGGAGGCTGCGTGCGATCCAGGTGGCCGCGTCGGCGATCGCGCGATCGAGCGCGCCACCGTTCTCGTCCGCCAGCTTCGTGATCAGTGCAAAGACCCGCTCCGAGTCGGTCTCCCCCTTTACCAGCCCGCGAGCCGCGCCGAGACGCTCGTCCAGCTTGGGCAGCTCCTCGACTAGCCCCTGATTGGCCAGCAGCCGGCCGCACTGCTCGAAAGGCTGCGTGTTGCGGGTGGCCACCTCACCGGTGTAGCCGAAGCGCATGTGAGCCACGAACGTTCGTGACCGCACAGTGCGAGCATCCTCGGCGAACGCCCTATCTTCATAGGCGGCGATCGGCTGCTTGTCGACGCGCGGCGCGCCCGCCCCGGTGAAGTACCCGAGTCCGGTTCCATCCGGCTCGCGGCGGCTCTGGCTCGCGAGGCTGTGTGGCGCGTCGAGCAGCCAGAAGGTGGCGTGGACCGCACGCGAGCCGCCGCTCATCGCGAACAGGCGGCACATGGCTCACGCATTCGACTGCGACAGCAGCCAGAGCGCCAGGCTCGTGAACCCCACCATGATCGCCAGCATCCAGTACTGGGAGCGCACGGCGAGCCGCGCCTTGTCGTAGATGGCGAGGGCGCGATCGTGCGCGAGGGTCAGCGCCGTCACGTGGCCTGCGACCACGAAGCCGACCTGCCAGTACCAGGTGGCGGTGGCGCCGATGACGCCGTAGTCGATCTGGGTGTCGGCGGTGCCGAAGAGATCGGCGCCGTCGCCGAGCGGGTCGGACGCGAGAAAGCTGATCGCCTGGCCCTGGATCAGCAGCAGGGTGAGGTAGTGGGCCGCCACGTAGGCGAGCGCGATCGGCACGAGCGAATGGATGAAGGCCCCTCCGAGCCGACTCGCGGTGAAGCCGCCCCCGACGCTCCTCGCCCCGATCACCCCGAGGCAGTAGAAGCCGTAGACGAGCAGGATGGCGGCGATCAGGCCGATCAGGAACGTGACCTCGAGGGCGGTCTGCGGCGACAGACCGAGATCCTGGAAGAACCTGGAGATGTCGGGGGCGATGCCGGTCCAGATCGGCGCCTCGGCGGCGCCGTCGAACGTGACCGAACCGATCATCACCGCCAGCAGCGGAACCGTGCCGGGGAGCGCCTCGAGCGCGGGCAGCCCGGACAGCGGCCGGCGGTAGCCGACCACCCCATCGCGCGTCTCGATCGGAGACAGGCGCGAGAAGAGGTTGAAGTAGACCGAGAATGCCTCGCCGCGCTCGATCCACCCCTCGACGCCGTAGAGCGCCATCGCGATGAAGGTCAGGGCCGAGTAGATCAGTGTGGCAATTGCGAGGTTCTCGGGCCTGTCCCCGTTCGCGGCCACGAGCTCCATCGCGGCAAACGCGAAGATGCCCGCCGCCGCCGGCCAGCGGCCCAGCCAGGACGGGTAGGCGAGCGGCGCCGGCAGCTCGCCGCGGGCCGCGCCGCGGGCGACCCAGGCGACCGCCCGGCCGATCGCGCGCCAGGGGTTGAACGCCTTGAAGACGTCGCCGAGAAGCACGCTTGCCGGCACCAGCCCCAGCCAGAAGATCACGTAGATGAAGGTGGTCGTGAAGTTGGCCGTGGCGGTCTGTGTCCCGCGCAGCCCGCTGTAGATCACGACGGCGAACAGGAAGACGCCGATCGCGCCGCAGGCGATCTCCACCGGGCGGCTCGTCAGCCTGTGACCCAGGCCGCGCGGCAGCGGGCGCCAGCCCTCCTCCTGGAGCCGCGGATCCGGCCATAGGATCGCCAGCGCCACGAACGACACGACCAGGACCATCGCCGCGGCCCATCCGAAGAGCCATTCGGGGATGGGAAGGTCGCTTCGAACGACGAAGCCGTGCGCGAGCGGAATCACGAAGGTTCGACGACCAACCGCGCGAGGAGCGGGTCCCTACCAGCGTCCTCGGCTACGTGGCTCTCGATCTCGAAGATCCCCTCGATGTCCGCCCTGAACACGAACCGCCCCGGCTTCCCGGGTGCGACGTTCTCGTAGATGTCATACCCGTGAAGGTGGATCTCGTCCGGGGCGTCGGAAGTCACGACGATGCGCACCGTGTCCCCCTTGTTCGCCTGAACCCGCTGCACGCCGCCGACCACGGTGCCGCCGCGGACACGGATGCGGCTGACCTCGGGCCTCGGCGCCTCTTGCGGCGCTGTCTCGGTCTGCGTCTCGCCAGTCTCCTCTGCCGCTTCGGTCTCCGTCTGGGCGGGCGCGGTTTGAGCCGCATGCCCCGCCCCGTTGTCGTCATCATCGCCCGGCCGAGCGACCACGAACGCGACGACGGCCACGACGAGCGCCACCACGACCAGCCCGATTCGCTGGTTCCTTGACATCGCGCGGCGGAAGTATGGCAACGGCCTCGCTGCGGTCTGTACAGTGCGGGCGATGCCCGCCCGTGACCAGCGGATGCTGCTCGCCCTCGCCGTGGGCACCTCGGTGCTCGTGGTGCTGGCGGCGCTCGCCGGGCACGCCGAGCTGATCGCCTACGCGGCGCCCCTGCTCGTCGTCGCCCTGCCCCTCGCGGCGGGACGCTACGTGGGCGAGGAGCGGCTCCGGCAGCTGAGCTCGCGCGCCGTGCCGCGCCGGCAACGCGCGCCGATCGTGCGACCCGCGCTTCGGCGCCCCGCCGAGCTCGTTCCGCGCGGCGGTCGCCTGATCGCACACGCGCTCGCGGAGCGCGGCCCGCCTCTCCCGGCGCTGACGTAGGCGTCCGGCGGGCGACTACTCGCGCCCGGGCGCCTCCCAACGTCCGAGCCGAGGAGGTCCCGTGCTCACCGTCCGAGGCGCGGCCGCCACGGCGCTCCTTGCGCTATGCGTGGCCGCGCCGACAGCAGTCGCTCACCAGGGCAATCCGAACTACCGCTCGCAGGTCCGTTCCATCACGCCCGCCGTCGACGGGCTCGAGGCCCAGGTCCTGGGCTACGACGACCGCATCGAGCTCCGCAACGAGGGTGACAACACCGTCGTCGTCGAGGGCTACCGGGGCGAGCCGTACCTGCGCTTCGAGCCCGACGGCACTGTTGAGGTGAACCGCCGTTCGCCCGCCGTCTATTTGAACGAGGTTCGCTTCGCCAAGGTGTCGGTCCCGGGGAGCGCCGACCCGTCGGCGCCGCCCGAGTGGGAGGTCGTGTCCAAGACCGGGCGCTACGACTGGCATGACCACCGCATCCATTGGATGGGGGCCACGCCGCCGCCCATGGTCCGGAAGAACGAGAAAGCGCGGACGAAGGTCTTCGACTGGAAGCTGCCGATCGCGGCAGCCGGGCAGCGCTCGGTCATCCGCGGCAGCCTGGTCTGGGTCGGCAAGGACTCCGGTGGCTTCCCGCTCGCGGCCGTGGTCTCGCTCCTGGCGGCGATCCTGGGCGGCGCGGCGCTGGTGGTGTTCGTGCGCCGACGCCGCCGCGGCCCTTCTCGGCGGCGCGAGGTGGAGGCATGGTGACGGCGCGGTGCCGCACGGCCATCGCCTGCTCCGGGCTCGCCGTTCTCGCCGTCCTGGCGTTCCCCGCGGCTGCGAGTGCGCACGCCATGCTCGAGAGCTCCTCACCCGCTCGCGGCGCCCAGGTCGAGCGGGCGCCCGATCGGGTCGAGCTGCGCTTCAACGAACCGGTCGAGATTGCTTTCGGCGCGGTGCGCGTCTACGACGCGGACGGCGGGCGCGTGGACAGCGGTCCGACCGAGCATCCCGGCGGCCGCGGCGAGGCCGTGGCCGTGAAGCTCCGCGGCGGCCTCGGGGACGGGGTCTACACGGCCACCTACCGCGTCATCTCCGCCGACTCCCACCCGGTCGCCGGGGGGTTCAACTTCACGGTTGGCGCCGGCAGTGCCGCGCCCGCCGCGAGCGTCGACGAACTGATCGACGCCGGCGGCGCGGGCCCGGTGACCGAAGGCGCCTTCGGCGCGGTCCGCGGGCTCGCCTATCTGGCGATCGCGCTGGCGGCCGGCGGCTTCGCGTTCGCGGCGGCGGTCTGGGGGCCGGCGCTGCGCGGCGTCGCCGAGGCGGGCGCTGGTTGGCGGGAGGCGAGCGAGGCCTTCGCGCGCCGCGCCCGCACGGTCGGGCTTACGGCGGCGGGATTGGGCATCGCAACCTCGACGCTCGGCATCGTCCTTCAAGGGGCGACCGCCGGCGTCACCTCGCTCTGGTCGGCCCTGGACCCCTCGGTGGTCGGCGACGTCCTGGACACCCGCTTCGGCACCGTGTGGGGCCTGCGGTTGCTCGCGTGGCTTGCGGTCGGCGTCCTGCTGACGCTCCCCGCGGCTCGACTGCGCACCGCCGAGCTGCGCCCGGCCTCGCTCGGCGCAACCGGGCTGGCGATGGGCGCCGCCGCGCGCCCGCTCGGGGTCGGCATCGCCACGGTTCTGCTTGCCTTCCTCTGCCTGACCCCGGCGCTCGCGGGACACGCCTCGACGCTCGACCCGTCCGCGCTGCTGGTGCCGGCCAATGCGGTTCACGTGACGGCGATGGCGATCTGGGTCGGCGGCATCGGGATGCTCGTCCTCACCCTGCCCGCGGCCACGCGCCGGCTCGAACCGCCCGATCGGACGCGCCTGCTGGCCGCCACCATCACGCGCTTCTCGACCATCGCCCTGTTCGCGGTGGCGGCGCTGGTGGCGAGCGGCGTCGCCCAGGCGATCCCGGCGCTCGAGTCGTTCTCGGACTTCTTCGATACCGCCTTCGGCCGCGCGCTGCTCGCGAAGATCGTGCTACTGCTGGCGCTGATCGGGCTCGGCGCCTGGAACCGGGGACGGGCGCGCCCTCGACTCGCGGTCCTCGCCATCGCCGGAGCACCGCCCGGCCGTACCGGAGCGGAGCTGCGGCGGGTGTTGAGGGCCGAGGCGGCCCTGATGGCCGGGGTGCTCGGCGTGACCGCTGCGCTGGTCTCATACGCGCCACCCGTCGGCGCGGGGTCCGGCGGAGGCCTCCCGTTTTCGACCAGCGAGGACCTGGGGCCGGCGGAAATGGAGCTGACTGTGGATCCCGCGCGGGCGGGCCCCAACCAGGTGCACATGTACCTGTTCAACCGCCGCGACGGCCGGCAATTCGACCGCGTCAAGCAGCTCGACGTGCGCGCCACCTTGCCGGAGAAGGGCCTCGGTCCGCTCGAGCTGCGAACCGAGAAGGCGGGTCCCGGCCACTACCTCGTCCGCCGGGCCCAGCTCGCGCCGGGGGGCGACTGGAGGCTTGAGGTGAGCGCCCGCGTCAGCGAGTTCGACCTCTACGAGAAACGGGTGGAGGTCCCGATCGAGTGAGTGCATTTCGACCAAGCGAGGAGAGGATTCAGATGAACAGGACGATTGCGATCGCGGCGACGGTTGGAACGCTCGCATTTCCTGCCGCGGCTGCTGCTCATGTGACGTTGCAGCCTTCGGAGGTGCCGGCGGGTGGGTTTACGCGGTTGGATGTGCGGGTGCCGACGGAGCGGCCGGACGCGTCGACGACGAAGGTGGAGGTGCAGTTCCCGCCGGGGTTTACGACGGTGTCGAC
>DATDLN010000240.1:0-12445 GCA_036519295.1 Thermoleophilaceae bacterium | reverse complement strand
AGGCCCACTCGCGCACCTTCGGCGTTCAGTGGCAGTACGCCGCTGAGACTCGATCAGACGGCGTACCGCTCGAGCAGGCGCCGAGCGATCACGAGCTGCTGGATCTCATTGGAGCCTTCGCCCAGGATCAGGACCGGAGCGTCTCGGTAGATACGCTCGACCCCGTACTCCTGTGAATAGCCGTAGCCGCCGTGGATGCGCATCGCTTCCAGCGCCACTTCCTCTGCCGTCTCGGTGGCGAACAGCTTCGCCATCCCGGCCTCCAGGTCCGCGCGCTCACCGGCTGACTTGCGTTCGGCGGCGTCGATCGTGAGCAGCCGCGACGCGTGGATCTTGGTCCCCATCTGGGCCAGCTTCAGCGCGATCGCCTGGTGCCCCGCGATGGGCTTGCCGAAGGCTTCGCGCTCCTGCGCGTAACGGATGGCCTGCTCGAACGCCGACTCCGCAAGCCCAACCGCTCGTGCCGCGACATTGACGCGCCCGAGCTCCACCCCGGACATGAATTGCTTGAAGCCCTGGCCGACGCCCTGCTCGCCGCCGAGCACGCTCGAGTCCGGCGTTCGGAACCCGTCGAAGACCAGCTCGGTGGACTCGACGCCCTTGTAACCGAGCTTCCTCAGCTTGGGCGGCACCGTCAGTCCCGGCTGCTCGTGCACGGCCGGCGTCTTCTCGATGATGAAGGCGGTCATTCCGCGGTGTCGCGGCTCCGCGGAGGGCTCGGTCTTCGTGAGGATCATGGCCATGTTGGAGTAGAAGCCGTTGGTGCACCACGTCTTCTGCCCGCTGATGACGTATTCCGTCCCGTCGCGGACGGCGCGAGTGCTGATGGCCTGCACGTCCGATCCGGCGTGAGGCTCGGTCATCGAGTAGGCCGCGTGAAGCTCGCCCGTGGCCATCCGCGGCAGGTAACGCTGCTTCTGCTCGACCGTGCCGAAGCTATTGATCATCCACGACGCCATGAAGTGCGAGTTGAGCACGCCCGACAGCGACATCCAGCCTCGCGAAAGCTCCACCTGGATCAGTGCATAGGTCGTGAGGTCGAGTCCCGTGCCGCCGTGCTCCTCCGGAATCGTGACGCCGAACAGCCCCAGCTCCTTCATCTGCGCAACGAGCTCGTGCGGATATTCGTCGGCACGCTCGAGGTCTGCGGCGACGGGTTTCACGCTGCGCTCGACGAAGTCGCGCACCACAGCGAGGACGTCGCGCTGTTCGCTCGTGAGGTCGGGCAGTCTGACGGCCGGCACGCCGACGCCTAGACGACGACGCCCTCGGCCTGCGCCGCGCCGTCAATCATCGCGTGCGCCATCTCGAGCTTGGGTGCGGCCGGCTGAGGGTAGGCGACGCGGCTCTGGCTCAGCCGTAGGCCGAGCATCAGCTCAGCGAGCTTGTACGTGAGCGGCCCGGGATTGATGACGGGCACAGGGAGGTTCTCGGCCAGGTGCGCGTGAGCCTGGTGCATCGTCGTCGAACCGAGGCAGATCACCTCGGCTCCGTCCTCGACGCAGCGATGGCCCACGTCCACCAACTTCGGAAACACGACCTCCTCCTTGCCGCCGAGCAGGTTCTCGACGTCGGGCGGGGTGTTGATCGAGCGGATGGAGGTGCAGTGGCGCGCGAGGCCGTACTCCGCGAGCTCCTTCTTGTAGAGCGCAGTCCACGGGTCCCATTGGGTCAGGACGGAGAACTTTGAGCCGAGCATGAGGGCGGTGAGGTACGACGCCCGGCCCGGCCCGATTACTGGGATGTCGAGCACGGAGCGCAGCCCGTTGACGCCGGAGTCGCTCATCGTGTCGATGCAGACGGCGTCGTAGCCTGCTCTCTGCGCGTCCAACCCGCCTCGAAGAGGGACATGTCAGCGAGTATGAGGTCGTGCCACGAGTCGTAAAGCGCTGGACCCGCCTTGACCGGCCGGTAGTCGAACTCGATATCCGGCCCGAGCTCGACCGAGTTCTGTTGCGCCCGCCGGTTCGCCAGCCCCTTCTCGTCAAACGCGAACGGCACGGGCACGAGGACCCGCTTGCTCATTCCCCCTCCCTCAGCCGAAGTGCGCAATGTCTGACTTTGGCCATTCTCATCAATCCGTGGCGCGGCGTCAAGGCGGCGGCGGGCTTTGGGGGGCCGAGCCGGCCGCGATCGGCGCGGTTCACTGGCACCTCAGCCTCTTCACAGCGAGAATGTGGGGCTGACGTGACTGCGGACGGAGGGAGGCAGATGGCAACAGAGGCGCTCACCATCGACCGCGCCCGGAGCGCCGAGCGAATCGAGCGCGACATCGAGACGCTGGGTGGGCCCGAGTACACGCGCTCGGACGAGGCGATCCGGCGGTATGCCTACACGCCGGAGTACCGGGCCACGCTCGACTACTTCGTCGGGCAGCTTCAGGCGCTCGGATTCGAGATCTCCTACGACCCGGTCGGCACGATGGTTGCGCGCAACCGACCGAGGGGGGAGAAGGTCTTCGGCGTCGGCTCGCACTGCGACTCGAACCGGAACGGCGGCAAGTACGACGGGACGATGGGCGTCGTGACGGCGCTCGAGGTGTGCCGGCTGAACGCGGAGCTCGGGCTCGACCTGCCGCTCCAGCTCATCTCGTTCCTCGAGGAGGAAGGCTCCGGCTTCGGGCAGATGCTGCTGGGCAGCCGAATCATTGCCCAGCGGGTGACCGAGGAGGACCTGCGTGAGCGGTTCAGCGCAGTCGACGACGGCAGACCATTTTGGGAGCACGCCGAGGAGGCGGGCTACGAGCCGGCGCGCTGGCGTGAGTCGCTGCAGATCCTCGACGACCTCACCGGTTGGATCGAGCTGCACATCGAGCAGGCGCGGGTGCTCCAGGACACGGGCAACCGGCTCGGGGTCATTACGGCCATCGCCGGCTATGTGCACGGCGACATCCGCGTCCAGGGGCGCGCCGACCATGCCGGCGCGACGCCGATGGACTTTCGTCTCGACCCCGCCCCGGTCGCGGCGGAGGTGATCCTCGAGCTCGAGCGCCTCGCAAGAGCCGCGGGCAAGGGCACGGTTGGGACCGTCGCCGAGATCGAGACCACCCCGGGCATCATCAATGTGGTCAACAGCTCCATCCGTTTCTCGCTCGACATCCGCGGCGTGGACGAGGATGGCTTCCGCGGCGTCGCGAGGAACATCGTCGAGTTCGCCGAGCGCAAGGCGAAGGAACGGGGGCAGACGGCCACGTTCTCCCAGCGGCAGACCCTTCCGGCGACTCCAATGGACGAGCGGATCGTCTCGGTGCTCGAGCAGGCCGCGCAGGCCTCGGGCGAGCCGTACATGCTGATGCCGTCCGGCGCCGCTCACGACACGATGTGCGTCGCCGACCACGTCCCCAGCGCGATGGTCTTCGTGCCCTGCCGTGACGGAATCAGCCACTCACCGGAGGAGGACGCCGACCCCGCCGACGCGGCACTCGCGTCCGAGGTCATTCTGAAGGCCATACGGACGCTCTCGAGCGAATCGTGACCAGCTGCTGCGGGGCCCGTGTACGGGTGCGCCGGTGCCCCCGGAGCTCAGGTGCGAGCGGCCAGCCAGTCGGTCGTTTTCGCGGCGAGGCGGTCAAGCGCCCGCACGGCCATCTCGATGTCCTCCGGGTTCGTGTCCTCCGCGTTCGTGTGCGAGAGGCCGCGCAGGCTCTGTGTGAAGAGCATCGCGGTCGGGACGCCGGCGCGCGCGGTCTCGGCCGCGTCGTGGAGGGGCCCGCTCGGCAGACGGTACGAGGCGCCCGCGACCTCGCGAATCGCCTCGTCGGCGAGGCCGACGAGCTTGTCGTGGAAGGCGATCGGCGGGATGTGCCAGATACGCTGCCACGAGACCTCGACGTCCTCCTCTCGCGCGAACCGCTCGCTCGCCTCCTTCGCCTCCTGGACCATCGCGGCGAGCCTGTCGGTGTCCATGTGACGCTGGTCGAGCAGCTGCTCGGCGGTCTCGACGACGGAGGTGACGATCCCGGGCTCGCATACGACGCCGCCGCACGTACAGACCGCGCCGTCGCCCGTTCCCCCCGCGATGTTGCGGATCTCGAGCGCGAGCTTGGCCGCTCCCGCGAGGGCGTCACGACGCTTGTCCATCGGGGTCGACCCGGCGTGCGCGGCCTGGCCTTTCCAGGTAACGAGGTGGCGCTCGACGCCAAAGGTGCCGATGACCGCACCGAGGGGAAGCCCCATGGACTCGAGCACCGGCCCCTGCTCGATGTGAAGTTCGAGGTAGGCGCCGGCCCGCTCCAGCTGCCGCTGCGCGTCGAGCACACGATCCAGGTCGACGCCGTGCTCTCGGAGGGCGTCCGGCCACGCGACTCCCGCCGCGTCGCGGCGCTTCCGAATCTCGTCCTGGTCGTCCATCGTGCCGGACGCGGCGCTCGAGCCGAACAGCGAGCGGCCGAAGCGCGCTCCCTCCTCGTCCGCCCAGTCGACCAGCCGGACCGTGACCGCTGGCTCACCGTCCTCGGCGATCCGCCGCAGCGTCTCCACGCCGGCGACGAGGTTGAGCGCGCCGTCCAGCCAGCCGCCGTTCGGCACGGAGTCGATGTGGCCGCCGATCACGAGCGCGGTCTCGGCGCGACCCCCCAGGGTCCACCACTGGTTGCCGGCCTCGTCGATCTCGTGCTCGAGGCCGAGCCCGTCGAGCTTCCCGCGCAGCCAGGCCCGCGCCTCCTCCCAAGTGTTGGTCCAGGCCACGCGCTGGGCGCCGTTCTCGTCCGAGGTGAGCTCGCGGAGCTCGCGGAGCTCGGCGACGGTGCGGGAAGGATTCAGCGGCACGGAGCGTGCGAATGCTAGTCGCGAACGACGGAGTGAGAAAGGTCTGCGTGGTGCTCGAGGAGATCCGGACAGACAGCGGCCGCCCCGTTCAAGAGCCGGTGTACCTGGCCGCGGCCGGAGCGGTCGTCGTCAATCCGCTCGCGGGGCGCTTCGAGGAGGACCTCAGCGGGCTGTCTGACGTCTACTGCGAGCCGCTCGGGCGGCTCCTGACCGAACGGGCGCTCGCGGCTCTCGGAGACCGGGGGCCCGAGGCGTACGGCAAGGGCGCATTGGTCGGCCTCGCCGGTGAGGTCGAGCACGGCTCGGCGATCATCCACAACCTCCGATTCGGGAACCGAGTGCGGGATCCGGTAGGCGGCGAGTCCCTCCTTCCCTCGGTGGAGAAGCGCGGCGCGGCGGGCGCGACGCTGGACCTCCCGCTCAAGCACAAGCGCGACCACACTGTTCGCTCACACCATCAGACCTTGGAGGTGCGGATCCCGGACGCCCCCGGCGAGGATGAGATCGTCGTCTGGGTTGCGTTCGCCACCTCGGGTCGGCCGCACGCGCGGCTCCCGGCGTTCGGGAGCGAGGTCGCCGCGACCGGTTCCTGAGGGAATGACCCGCATCGCCTGCATTGGCCTCGGCACGATGGGCCTGCCAATGGCCCAGAACCTGCTCGCGGCTGGACACGAGCTCGTCGCGGTGGATCCCGACGCGGCCCGGACCGAGGTCCTCGCCGCTCCGGCCGCCGCCACCGCGGCCGAGGCGGCTGCGGATGTCGAGGTCGCGATCCTGTCACTCCCCTCGCCGGCGGTCGTCGAGGAGGTGGTACTCGGCCCGCGCGGGCTGCGGGCGGGCGGGGCGCGGGGGCTGACCGCGATCGACATGTCCACCGGCCCGCCGGCCCTCGCGCGCACGATCGCCGCCGAGCTCGAGCCGGCCGGCATGCAGTCGCTCGACGCGCCGGTGAGCGGGGGTCCGCGTGGGGCGGAGGCGACCTCGCTCACGGTGATGGTCGGCGGGCCGGGAAGCGTTTGCGCGCTGCCGCGAGCTGCTCGAGACGCTCGGCGACCTGGTCGTCCACGTCGGCGAGGCAGGCGCCGGGCAGGCCGCCAAGCTCTGCAACAACCTACTCGCCGGTACGACGATGGCGGCGCTCGCCGAGGCCTGTGCGCTCGCCGAGCGGGAGGGCATCCGACCGGCGGTCCTCTACGAGCTGCTGACGCGCTCCACGGGCGACTCGCGCGTCCTGCGCACGCGCTTCCCGATCGCGGGCGCGGACCCCAAGCATCCCGCCTCGAACGGCTATGAGCCGTTGTTCGCGCTCGACCTGATGGTGAAGGACCTCCAGCTCGCGCTCGACCTTGCCGCTACCTACGCCCTCGCGGCGCCCGTTGCACAGGCCAGCCTGGCCCGGTACCGGGACGCACAGGCAAGCGGCCGTGGGCCTCTCGACTACTCGGCCGTGTACACGGGCCCCGGTTCCGGTCGCCCCACGCCGCCGGACTGAGGTGTCACGCGGACCACTCCCTCCGCCGTATACTCGTCCCAGCCAGATGCCCCTCTACGAATACGCGTGCGAGGAATGCGAGGCGCGCTTCGAGGAGCTTGTACGAGGGGAGGAGGCGATCGTGTGCCCGGAGTGCGGCTCGGTGCACCTGCGTCGGCTCTTCTCGACGTTTGCGACCGAGTGGAAGCCGAGCATCGTCAATTGGAACCGCTTCCCGTACCCGTGAGCTCCCGTTGGGGACCCCTCGCCGCCTAGGCTTCACCGCCCTTTCGCGAACGCCTCCAACGCCACCCGAGCGTCGCGGCCGTCGAAGAGATCCACGCACCAGCGCTCCTCGCGCTCCATGGCTTCCTCAAGGAGGTGCCCGTGGCGCGCGTTCAGCATCGCCTTCGTCGCGGCCACCGCTGCGCGTGATGTTCGGTCGAACGCCGCCACCCAGGCGGCGACGCGCTCGTCGAGCCGCTCCGGGGCGCAAACCTCGGTGAGGAAGCCGCGCTCGCGCGCCCACGCGCAGTCGCGCAGTTCACCGCTCAGGAGCAGCTCTCGAGCGGCGGTCTCCCCCAGCACCTCGGGCAGGAGCAGGGTCCCAGCGTTGGTGGCCACGAGCCCGATCCCAACCTCCGGTGTGCCGAAGCGGGCCCTGTCGGTGCCCAGGCGCAGATCACAGCTGGCCGCGAACTCGAGCGCGCCCCCGATGCAGACGCCGTCGATCGCCGCCAGGACGGGCACCGGCGCGGCGAGTGTAACCCGCGTGAGGCGCTGGAAGGCCGCCACCGTGGCGGCCCACTCGGTGGCGTCGGCGCCGAGCGCCGCGTGGAGGTCGTCCCCCGACGAGAAGTGCTCCCCGGCGCCCCGGGCCACGACGCAGCGCACGCCCTCGTCGCTGCTGGCGGCCGCGATCGAGTCGGCGATCGTGTCGATCGTCTCGACCGTCCACGCGTTGCGTCGGCGCTGGCGGTCCCAGACCACGACGCGCGCGCTGCCCATCTCCTCGATCGTGACCGTCATGTTCTTTCGTTCCTCCTCTTCGCTTCGATCGATTCGGGCAGCCTGTCTCCGCAGGCCGGCCGGTAGACGACCCTCGTCTTGTGCTCGTTGGCCGGCAGCGCACCGCGCTCGAGGGCGATGACCTCGAAGGGCGATCGGAGCTCCCGGCCGAGCGTGTCGGCGATGGGGCGCAGCTCCGCGTCCCGTTCGGCCTCGACATACACCCGCAGCGGCGGGGAGATCGGGTCGCCGTCGGCCACCAGCGCGTGGCGCCCAAGCCCGGAGAAGCGGCTCAGTACGGCGGCGACTGCCTGTGGATACACGTTGGCCGCCCGCACGCGCAGCATGTCGTCCAGCCGGCCGTCGATGCGGATGCGTACCCCGGTTCGTCCGCAGGGACAGGGCGAAGTCCAGACCGTTCCCAGGTCGGACGACCGGTAGCGCAGCAGCGGCGAGGCCTCTCGACGCAGGTGTGTCCAGACGAGCTCGCCGCTGGCACCGTCTCTGAGTGGGACCGGTTCGCCGCTGTCGGTATCGACCAGCTCCAGCACCGCGTAGTCCCTTGTCGTCAGGTGCAGCCCCTCGCCGCGCCCACATTCGCCGGCCATCGTCGACCACACGTCGCTCATCCCGAAGGTGTCCGCGACGGTAGCTCGCCAGGTGACCTCGATCTCGCGCCGCACGGCGGCGAGGCCGGCCCCCGGCTCGCCCGCGGTGACCAGGTGGCGGAGACCGACCGCGGCCGGGTCGATCCCGATCTCCCTGGCCCGAGCGGCGAGGTAGGCGGGGTACGACAACGTCCCGAACAGCGCGGTGATCCCGAGTCGCCCGCTGATGTCGAGCAGCCGAAGCGACTGGCCCACACCGACCGGAACCACGGTGGCGCCGCTCGCCTCGAGGGCCATGTGGTCGGCGATTCCGCCCGCGTAAAGCGCGTAGTTGAGGCAGTGGGCGATGACGTCGTCGGCGCGCACGCCGGCGATGCGAAACGCCTCTCCGCCGATGACGCTGTTCGCCTCGTGGTCGGCGCGGGTGAGGCCGATGGCCACCGGCTCCCCGGTGGTCCCCGAAGTCACGTGGATGCGGACGAGCGCAACGGGAGACGCGCACAGGTGCGCCCCGAACGGGGGGTGCGAGGCCTGCGTCGCGCGCAGCTCCTCCTTGGTGGTAAACGGCAGGAGCGGCAGGTCGGCCACACCGTCGACACCCTCCCGGAGCCCGCCTAGCCTCTCCCGGTAGAAGGTGGAGGAGCGCTCGAGGTAGGACAGCTGGCGGCGCAGCTCGGTGTCGAGGTTCACGCGGGCACAGCGTAATCGTCCCGCAGGCGGCCGCTAAGCCTCACAGATCCGCGCCCCCGGACGCAGGAAGCGGGCGAGGTCCGATCCAAAGCTCTCGGACTCCCTCCTCTCGCAGTGTGGCTACCGTGACCCGGATGGCGCTCGGACTGCGCTTCGATGCAGCGAGCGGCGAGCGCCCCGATCAGGGCGGCCTCCGCGCAGAATAGGTCTCGCGAGCACGGCTGAGCAAGCACTCTGTTTCCGCGGCGGACAGGAGCTCGACGGCAATGCCCGGGAGCACGTGGCTGACCCAGCGTGCCCTACGAGCTGGCGGCCAAGCACCCGCGCGATGGTGGTGCGGTCGCCGGCCATGATGGCGAGTCGCAGGTCAGGGCCAAGCGGCTTCGAGAACCAGCGCACCACCGACCGCCTTTGTCGGTCTGGCTCGCACAGCATCAGCGCGGGTACGCCGCCCACCGCCCCGGCGTGATCGTCTTCGATCAGGAGCAGCTTCGGGCGGTCTCGGAGCATCCCGCGCAGCTCCCGGGCGTGGCGCCTGTCCAGGCCGGCGCCGGTTATTGGCTGGCTCGGCGTGTAGCCAGAGACGCAGAGGTCGCAGGGGCAATGAGGCAGCGAGCGGCGGCGGGCAGCTCGGTCGGGTGCTCAACGATGGTGTCGGCGCCTGTCGAGGTCAGCTCGCTGGCGGTTCCGATGCCCCAAGTGATACCGATAGCCGGGAGCCCGTGTTCGTGGGCACCGATAACGTCGAACGACCGGTCACCGATCATTACGGCGCGGGTGGGGGAGAGCGCGGTGAGCGCCAGGGCGATGGTTGTCGATTTGTCTTCGCTAGGGGCGCTCAGGTTGGGCGCGGCGACGTGGTCGAAGAAATCGCGTAGGCCGAGCGCAACGAGCAGTGGCTCAGCGAAAACCACCGGCTTGGAGGTGGCGACGGCGAGGCGATGAGTGCGCGCCAAATCGGAGAGAGCGTCGGTGATGCCCGGAACCACTGCGGTTTCGCGTAGCGACGCTTCGGCGTAGCGATCGCGGTAGCTCCTCATGCAGGAGACAACCAGCGCCGAGTCGGGTGCCTGGTTCGTCAGTTCCGCGAACGCGACGGCGAGCGGCGGCCCAATGTAGCGGTGCAGCTTGGTCTCGGCATGTTCGGGTAGTCCCTGCGCAGCGAGCGCATAGTTGATGCATCCCGTGATGGCGGCGCGGGAGTCCACGAGCACGCCATCGAGGTCAAAGAGGGCGGCATCGGGCATCTGGCGTCCCGAGTCCTCGTCTCTTAAGAGCGTTCGACACGTGCTCACCGCTACGAGACCGGCTCTTCACTGGCTTGGGCGCCATGGCGAGCGCGGTCAGCCCATCGGTGAAACGGAGACGAGGAACGCCGAGGCGCACTACGACTTCCACGATGTCGATGGTCGGATCAATCATCGAAGCGGCTCGATGGCCGGCAGTGTCTCACCCGTGCAGGCGGTAGTCGCCGCCCGAGCGTGGGACACTGCCCGCGCCCAGACCGTACGCAGCTCAACCAGCACCAACCCTGGCGCCTGCGACCGAGCCCGGGGGCCTGCGAGGCGCGGCCCAGTGGGTGCGCGCGAGCGCGGTCGGGCGGGAGCGCTCGCCGCGCCTTGTCGTGACACTGGACGCCGGGTAGCAGGTGGTGGCGTGTCGAATGAGCCAGTGGATGACCGCATGGCGCCCGGTTCTGTACCGAGGAGGAAACCTCGCGAGCAGGCCGAAGTCCTCGCATGACCCGGGGACGAACAGCGATTGGCGCGCGCGACCGCCCCTTTCGGAACGCGCGAGAATGACGAGCGAGGAGCGATGCGCCGCCCGAGGATGCGACGCCCACAACGGGCCCACGACGCCTCCCAGAGCGTCGAATTCGAGCCCCAGGATCTGACCGGGTTCTTCGCTGCACCGAGGTGGCTGCAGGACCTCGGCACTTCGGCGTGGCTCGCAGTCGGCGTCACGCTGGCCGTGGTTGGTGCCGTCTGGGTCCTCTCGCTGACGCAGACGATCGTCGCTCCGTCATCACGGCTGGGGTCGTAGCCGCCGTGACGTCGCCGCTTGTCGCGTGGCTCGAACGGCGCGGGCTCGCTCGGGGCCTCGGGGCGGCGCTCCTGCTGGTCGGCGTGATCGTACTGGCCGCGGCCGTGGTGGTGATCGTGGTAGGTGGAATCACCGGCCAGGTCGACGACCTGCGAGCCCACCTGTCCTCCGCGAAGGACACGCTCGCCGGCTGGCTGACGGACATCGGGGTGGATCGGGGCACTGCCGAGACCGCGAAGGACGACGCGTCATCGGCGCTGAGCAGCGCGGTCCCGGCCCTCCTCGAGGGGGTTGGGGCGGCCCTCAAGCGGCTGTCGTCGCTGGTCGTCTTTCTCTCGTTCACCGCCCTGAGCCTGTTCTTCCTGCTCAAGGACGGCCCTCTGATCCGCCGCTGGGCCGAGGGCCACATGCGTGTTCCGCGGCCGACGGCCCGCGGCATCAGTGACCGCG
Organism: Thermoleophilaceae bacterium; assembly: GCA_036519295.1. Classification (GTDB taxonomy): domain Bacteria; phylum Actinomycetota; class Thermoleophilia; order Solirubrobacterales; family Thermoleophilaceae; genus JACVRW01. The sequence goes on along the minus strand of DATDLN010000240.1, from coordinate 1,409 downwards.
TCCTGCAGTCGCTGCGCGGCTATTTCCTCGGCGTGACGATTGTCGCGGGCTTCAACGCGGTCGTCGTCTTTCTCGGCGCGCTCGTCCTGGGCGTCCCGCTCGCTGGAACGATCGCGGCGATCACCTTTTTGGGCGCCTACATCCCCTATCTGGGCGCATGGGGAGCAGGAACGTTCGCCGTTCTCATCGCACTGGGCGGCGCGGGCACGGATGCGGCGATCGGCATGATCGTCATCCAGCTGCTCGCAAACGGCATCCTCCAGCAAATCGTGCAGCCGATCGCCTACGGCGCAGCGCTCGGCATCCATCCACTCGCGGTACTCATCGTCACGATCGCGGGCGGCAGCCTCTTCGGCGCGGTCGGGCTGATCCTTGCGGCACCGCTGACGTCCGCCGCCACCCGCATCGCAGCAGATCTCGCGCGGAGCCGCGCGCCAGCGTCAGCGCCGGAGCCGGAGTCGGGGGCGGCCGCCGGAACGTGACCACCCCATTCGAAGCGGGTGACCGGGCTGGACCGATTGGCCCGTTGCCGGGCAGTCGGCGGTCAGGAGGCAGCGGTGGCGCGGTACTCGTCGTCGGTGACGTGCTCGCCCCACGTGACCGGGCTGCCCCGGTCGTCCACCTCCTGCATCGCGAGGTGGGTCATGAAGCGGTCGGGGGCGGCGCCGTGCCAGTGGTCTTCGCCGGGCTCGAAGAACACGCGGTCGCCGGGACGGATGACCTCGATCGACCCGCCGCGGTGCTGGCAGCGGCCGACGCCCTCGGTTACGTAGATGGTCTGGCCGTTCGGGTGCGTGTGCCACGCGGTTCGTGCGCCCGGCGTGAAGTGGACGCTGGCGGCCTGCAGGCGCGAGGGCTCTGACGGCGTTGCGACGGGGTCGATGTAGACGGTGCCGGTGAACCAGTCGCTCGGCCCGGGCGTGGTTTCGAGGGAGTTCCTGGTGATCTGCATGTCGTTCTCCTTGGTTGCGGGGTGCCAGGCAGCCGCGGCCTTTCGATGAGTACCTTGCCGGGCGAGCGCGAGCAGTGCCGTTGCAGCGCTGAGGGAGGCTCGTCACGGCTGGACCATGACCTTGATCGCGTCCCGTTCGGCCATCGCCCGGTAGCCGTCGGGCACCTCGTCGAGGGGTACCACCCGGTCGAAAACGCGGCCGGGTTCGATCCGGCCTTCAAGGACGTCTGGTAGACAGCTCCTTGATGTAGGCGCGGGTCCGCCGCTGACGGTGACCTTGCCCTAGAACGCCGGACGCGACGCGGGCATCCCCTCGTTCTGGGGAACGCCGACGCGGCCGACGGCGCCACCTCCAGGCGAGCCAAGGATCACCCAAGACCAGCGGGCCCGCCCGTCTACGCGACGACCGGCGCGTTACACCGCCGAACCCGGCTCTAGATCCGAAGAGGCGCTGAAC
>DATDLN010000239.1:0-15947 GCA_036519295.1 Thermoleophilaceae bacterium | reverse complement strand
CCCTTCGCCGCATGACAGAATGTGGCGGTGACGTCGGCCGCGTCCCGCCCTCGCTCGTTTGCGTGGCTGCGTGAGCGCTGGATGCTGAGCCGCGTGGCGGATTGGGGCATGGGGCCCCGATCGGTGTCGCGTGAGACCCAGAAGGCCGGGGCGCGCATAGCGGGTCTGAAGGCCACGGAGTCGGTGTGCCCGTACTGCGCGGTCGGGTGCGGGCAAGTGGTCTACACGCGCGGCGGCGAGCTCGTCGACATCGAGGGCAATCCCCGCTCGCCGATCAACCAGGGCACGTTGTGCCCAAAGGGGTCTGCCACGCGGCAGCTCGTCCAGCAGCCGGGACGGCTGACGCGGGTCCGCTACCGGCGTCCCGGCGGCACCGAGTGGGAGGACCTCGAGCTCGAGACCGCGATGGACATGATCGCCGAGCGCGTCGTCGCGGCGCGCGAGCGCGGCTGGCAGGACCACGACCGCGAGGGGCGGCGCGTGAACCGCACGCTGGGGTTTGCGCACCTTGGTGGCGCGACGCTCGACAACGAGGAGAACTACCTGATCAAGAAGCTCTTCACCGCCATGGGTGCGGTGCAGATCGAGAACCAGGCGCGCATATGACACAGCTCGACGGTCCCGGGTCTCGGGACCTCGTTTGGGCGCGGCGGCGCCACCGACTCCCAGCAGGCGCTCCAGAACGCCCAGTGCATCCTGATCCAGGGCTCCTCGATGGCCGAGGCCCACCCGGTGGGCTTCCGCTGGGTGATGAAGGCAAAGGAGCGCGGCGCCAGGATCATCCACGTCGATCCGCGCTTCTCGCGCACGAGCGCGATGGCCGACCAGCACGTGGCCATCCGGCCCGGCACCGACATCGCGTTCCTCGGGGGCTTGATCCGCCACGTGATCGAGACGGAGGCCTATTTCCGGGAGTACGTGATCCCCTACACGAATGCCGAGACGATCATCGACGAGCGCTTTCGCGACGTCGAGGACCTCGATGGGGTGTTCTCGGGATTGGATCCCGCGACGGGGATGTACGACGGCTCCTCGTGGAACTACGCGGGCTGTGATGAGGCAGAGGTCGCGGCCGGCTGGCGCGTGCATGCCACTCAGGCCTTCTCGGAGCACACCGGCGCCGGCATGCGGCTCGAGGGACTGGAGCGCGACGAGACCCTCCAGCACCCCCGCTGCGTCTTCCGGATCCTGAAGCGGCACTTCAGCCGCTACACGCCGGAGGCGGTCGCGCGCACTTGCGGCATCTCGCGCGAGGATCTGCTGGCGGTGGCCGACGCGGTCGTTCGCAACTCGGGACGCGACCGCACCACTGCCTACTGCTACGCGGTCGGACTGACGCAGCATACGGTCGGCGTCCAGATGATCCGCGCGGCCGCGATTCTGCAGCTGCTGCTGGGGAACATCGGCCGGCCGGGCGGCGGCATCGTCGCCCTTCGCGGACACGCGACCATCCAGGGCTCGACTGACATCCCGACCCTCTACGACCTGTTGCCGGGCTACCTGCACATGCCGCGCGCCGGCGAGAAGGAGCAGACGCTCGCCGGCTATTGCCGGACCGAGGGCGCGCGGCGCGGCTGGTGGGCGAACTTCGACCGGTACGCCGTCTCGCTGCTCAAGGCATGGTTCGGCGAGGCGGCGACGGTGGAGAACGAGTACGGCTTCGGCCACGTGCCGAGGCTCTCGGGCAACCACTCGCACTTCGCCACCATGCTGCGCGCGCTCGACGGCGGCGTCGACGGCCTGCTCGTGATGGGCCAGAACCCCGCCGTGGGCTCGCAGAACGCCGGGCTCGAGCGTCGCGCCCTCGCCAGCCTGCGCTGGCTTGTGGTGCGCGACTTCGCCGAGGTCGAGACCGCCAGCTTCTGGAGGGACTCACCCGAGGTGCAATCCGGCGAGCTCCCACCCGAGCGGATCCAGACCGAGGTCTTCCTCATGCCCGCCGCGTCTCACGTGGAGAAGGAGGGCAGCTTCACGAACACGCAGCGCGTCGTGCAGTGGCGCGACAAGGCGCTGGCCTCGCCAGGCGACGCACGCTCGGAGCTGTGGTTCCTGCATCATCTCGCCAAGCGCCTGAAGGAGCACTACGGGAGCTCCGAGGAGGAGCGCGACTGGCCGATCAGGCACCTGACCTGGGACTACCCCGAGCACGGCGAGCGGCGAGAGCCCGACGCCGAGGCTGTGCTCAGGGAGATCAACGGCTTCGAGACCGTGAGCGGCCGGCTGGTGTCCGGGTTCGACGACCTGCGCGCCGACGGCTCCACGGCGTGTGGCTGCTGGATCTATTCCGGCATCTACCGCGACGGCGTGAACCAGGCTCGGCGGCGCAACCCCGGGGACCTCGACGCTCCCGGCGGCTGGGTGTCGCCCGAGTGGGGCTGGGCGTGGCCGGCCAACCGGCGCGCGCTCTACAACCGTGCCTCAGCGGACCCGGACGGCCGGCCGTGGTCGGAGCGCAAGCGCTACGTGTGGTGGGACGAGCAGGCCGGGCACTGGACCGGCTATGACGTCCCGGACTTTCCGGCCGGCAAGCCCCCGGCCTACCGGGCTCCGCCCGACGCCGAAGGCATGGACGCAATCTCAGGCGACGACCCGTTCATCATGATGGCCGACGGGCGCGGCTGGCTGTACTCCCCGAGGGGGCTGCTCGACGGTCCGCTGCCGACCCACTACGAGCCCGTGGAGTCGCCCGTCGGCAACCTGCTGTACCCGGACATCGGCGCGAGCCCGGCGGCGATCCGCTGGATGCGGCCGGAGAACCCGTACCACGTGACGGGCGACCCGCGCTTCCCGGTGGTGGCGACGACCTTCAGGCTCACCGAGCACCACACCGCCGGCGGGATGAGCCGCACGTTGCCGTGGCTGGCGGAGCTGCAGCCGGAGATGTTCGCCGAGATCGACCCTTTGCTCGCGGCTGACCGCGGGATCGAAGACGGCGGCTGGATGACGATCGTCACGGAACGCGCCGAAATCGAGGCACGTGCACTGGTCACCGACCGCATCCGCCCGATGCAGGTCGACGGGCAACCCGTGCATCGCGTCGCGATGCCGTGGCACTATGGCTTCGACGGCGTTGCGGTCGGGGACTCGGCGAACGACCTGATCGCGCTGGCAGCCGATCCGAACGTGTCGATCCACGAGTCCCGGGCGTTCACCTGCAATGTGCGAGCCGGGCGCCGCGCGCGGCCGAGCACCGCGCCGCTCGCGGGAACGCGGTCCGCGCGGCGGGTGGCTGCAAACGAGGACGACCCAGCGGCCGAGAATCCCAAGGAGGCAGGTCAAGGGTGACCGTCGCGCCGACGGGCGAGATCGCTGTCCGCCGCGAAGACGGCGACGAGGTCCAGCGCATGGGCTTCTTCACCGACACGACGGTGTGCATCGGCTGCAAGGCCTGCGAGGTCGCCTGCAAGCAGTGGAATGACCTGCCCGCCGACGGGGTTCAATTCCGCAAGGGCGGCTCCTACGACCACACCGGCGCGCTGTCGGCCTCGACCTGGCGGCACGTCAGGTTCGTCGAGTTGCTCGAGCCCTCGGAGGAGCGGCGCACGCAGGCAGCGGAGGCCCTTGCGGCCGGCGGCGGCGGCCAGGTGCCGACTCTGCCCGCGACCGGCGACGGGGGCGAGGAGGCCGTGGACGTCGCGCGGGCGGTTGCCGACATGGACAAATGGATCTTCATGTCGGACGTCTGCAAGCACTGCACCAACGCCGGCTGCCTGGACGCTTGCCCGACCGGGGCGCTCATCCGCACCGAGTTCCAGACCGTCTTCCTGCAGCCCGATGTCTGCAACGGCTGCGGCTACTGCGTTCCGGCCTGCCCGTTCGGCGTGGTCGACCGCGACCCGATCGATGGCCGGGCCGGGAAATGCACGCTGTGCTACGACCGCTTGCTGGACGGCCTCGAGCCCGCCTGCGCGAAGGCTTGTCCCACGGACTCGATCCAGTTCGGGCCCTACGAGGACCTCGTCGAGGTCGCCTCCGAGCGCGTGGCGACCCTGCACCGACGCGGCGTCGAGGGCGCCTACCTCTACGGCGCCGCCGATGAGTCGGGCGAGCAGCTCGCCGGCGGGCTGGGAGCGTTCTTCCTTCTGACCGAGCCCCCCGAGCGCTTCGGCTTGCCCGCTCAGGCCGAGTCTCCGATCCAGGAGAACGTCGTGCCCGCCACCTTGGCCGCGATCGGGTCGGGCCTTCTCGCGGCCGCCGGCGTGGCCGCCACTTTCTTCAGCGCGACGCGAAGGATGCGCCGGTGAGCAACCGACCGGGCGGCAGGACGCCGACGGCGCGCTGGTTGCGGACCGCCGTCGGGCCGGTCGAGGTGGAAACCCACGAGGAGCCGCCAACGTCCGCAGGAGAACGCGAGGCGGAGTGGGTCACCGGCCACGGCGACCGGGACATGACACCGGCCCTCGGCACTCGCGGAGCGCCCGCCCGATACCGGCGCGCGGTCGAGGGCGCGGCGGTCGCCCTTGCGAGGCGTGCATGGGGCGATGCCCGTTGGTCCTTCCTGTTTCGCTCCGACACCGGTTACGCGACCGAGCAGCCCCGCCCAGGCGAGATCGAGGCGGCGGGGCGACGGATGCGTACGGGCGAGCTCCCAGAGGCCGTCCAGGGCCCGATCATCAAGCCCCCCGTCTGGAGCTGGGAGGTGCCGCTCTACTTCTGGTTCGGCGGCATCGCGGCCGGCTCCTCGTTCACCGCGCTCGCGTGCGACCTCGCCTCAGACCCACGGTCGGCGGCCACGGCGCGCAAGGTGGCTCTCGGGGCGGTCGCCCCCTGCCCCGTGCTGCTGATGACCGACCTCGGGCGGCCGCTGCGCTTCCTCAACATGTTGCGCATCCTCAAGCCACGGTCCCCGATGTCGACGGGCAGCTGGTGCATAACCACGTTCGGCAGCCTTGCCGCCGTGAGCGTCGGCGCCGACGTGCTCGGGCGCCCGCGCCTGGCACGCGCGCTCGGCGCCGCCAACTCGCTCCTCGGCGGCTACCTGGGCTCCTACACGGGCGTCCTGCTAGCCACCACCGCGGTCCCGGTGTGGGCACGAAGCCGCCTCTTCCTCGGGCCCATCTTCGTGGCGACCGCGACCGCGACCGGCGCGTCGGCGACCCGGCTGGTCCTCGCCGCCACCGGCCTGCCCAGGGGGCACCCCACCCGCGAGGCGCTGGGACAGGTCGAAGCCGGCGCCATGCTTGCGGAGCTCACGCTGTCCACGATCAACGAACGCCGACTCGGCCGCCTGGCGTCGGCGCTGACCGAGGGCGCCGCTGGGCGGTTGTTCCGCGCCGCTCAGCTCGGCGTGGCGGCCGGCCTCGGCCTCCGCTTCCTGAGCAGGCGTCTCGGCCCGCGCGCCCACCATGCTGCCAGCCTGCTCTATCTCGGCGCGGGCGTCGCGTTCCGATTCGCCTGGATCAGTGCCGGCCGGGCATCGAGCGCGGACGATGAGGCGGTCGCGCTGACTGCTCGCGGCCGCCCGCCTCGTTGACGTCGGCGCGCTGATCGCCCACTGCGAATCGTCCCTCTAGCCGTCGCCGGCGTGGCCGCCGCTCGGCTCACCCTCCCGCTGCTGCTCGCGGCCCGCGCCGTTCCCCGAGGCCTCCACCTCCACGTAGCGGCCGTCGGGCTCGCGGCGCACCACCGTCCCCTCCCACCGTCGCAGCGGCCGGGCCTCCGACGCTTTCAGCTCGCGGCAGATACGCAGCGTGAAGACGAAGACGAGGAATGGGCCGACCAGGGCCAGGATCCGGAAGAACCACACCTGACCCTCGTAGGGGAAGCCGAGGTCCACGAGCAGGCGGTCGGCCGCGCCCGCCACGAAGATCACGAAGATCCAGGTGAAGAATCCCGCCCCCAGCGCCGTGCGCCAGGGAGCGTCCCGAGGGCGGTCGAGCAGGTCGTGGCGGGCGTGGTCGCGCGTCAGGCGCCGCTCGACCGCAGGCCACGCGTACAGCACGGAGAACACCACCGTCGGGAACAGCACGCCGCCGAAGAAGGGGTTGCCGGCGATCGTGGCGTCGCCGATCGTCACGTCGAATCCGGGCATGAGGCGGAGCGCCCCGATCAGCCAGCCCATGTACCAGTCGGGCTGGGCGCCGTTGGTGCCCAGGTCCGGCTGGTACGGGCCGTACTGCCAGATCGGGTTGATCTGGATCAGCCCGCCGAGCAGGAACAGCACCGCGGCCGTGGCCAGCATCATCCCCAAGGCGCGGAACGTGTAGGCGGGCCACAGCGGGGTGCCGATCACGTTCCGCTCGGTGCGCCCCGGGCCGGGGAACTGGCTGTGCTTCTGGCGCATGATGATGGCCAGGTGGAGGGTGATCAGGACGGCGATCACGACCGGCACGATCAGCACGTGGGTGATGAACAGGCGGCTGATGAAGTCGGGGCCGCCGGGGAAGTTGCCGTCCCAGACCAGCACCGCGAGCTGTCCGCCCACGAGGGGGATGGAGAGTGCGACCCCGTAGGCGATCGCGAGCCCCATTCCAGAGAGCAGGTCGTCGGCGAGGGAGTAGCCCGCGAACCCCTCGAGCAGCCCGAGCATGGCCAGGGTCACCCCGATCAGCCAGTTCGCGTCGCGGGGCTTTCGGAATGCCCCGGTGAAGAACACCCGCATTAGATGAGCCACGATCGCCACCATGAAGATCAGCGCCGCCCAGTGGTGGGCCTGGCGGACCAGCAGGCCGGCCGGAACGTCGAAGACGATTCGAAGAGTGGAGTTGTAGGCCTCCGAGACCGCGGCTCCCTGGAGCGGGGCGTAGCTCCCCGCGTATGTCGTCTCGGCCGTGCTGGGCTCGAAGAACAGGGTGAGGTAGACCCCAGTGGCCACCAACACGATGAACGAGTAGAGGGCGATCTCCCCGAACAGGAACGTCCAGTGGTCCGGGAAGATGTATCTCATCGTCGCCTTGAGGAGCGGGGAGACCCCCAGCCGCTCGTCGAGGAAGCGGACGGCTTCGGCGGCCGCCTCCTCCTCGGAGCGCGCCGGTCGCCGGCGGCGCAGGAGCGTCACGACTTCCGCACCCCCCACCAGGACGGGCCGATGTTGCCCGACAGGGCGCCTGCCGCCACCAGATAGCCCTGGGCGTCGACGCGAAGCGGCAGCTGGGGCAGCGGCCGCCCGGCCGGCCCGAACTCCACCTCGGCCCCGTTTCGCACGTCGAACGTGGAGTAGTGGCACGGGCACACGAGCGCGGGCGGCTTGGAGGTGGGCTCGTAGGTTGGGTAGCGGAAGAGCGCGATCGCGCAGCCCGCGTGGGTGCAGATCTTCGAGTAGGCCATGATTCCCCGCGGCGCCCAGGCGCGGCGCACGCGCACCTCCTCCTCCTCGATCTGGACCACCGCCACACTCGACCCGAGCGCGCGCCGGTCGGAGCCCTCGGCGAACGCCGTCAGCCAGCTACCGACCTCGAGCTGGTCCACAGAAATGGGTGTGCCGTTCTCATCCACCAGCCGGACACCCGCGCGCCAGGGGGAGGCCTTCAGGGTCTCGCTTACGTCGCCCGTCCCCAGGGATGCCAGCGGCACGATCGCTGCCGCCCCCAGTCCCACTCCGGCCACTCCCGCCGCGCCGGCCAGGAGCCCGCGCCGGGAGACGCCTTCGGCCCCGCCCACCATCTCGCCGGCCACCTCTCGCCCGAGCTCCTCGTCCACCAGCTTCGGCCGCTCCTCCACCGCCTCGGACTGGTCCACCACCTTCTTGCCCGTCACCACCGCCGCGAGGGTGACGAAGCCCAGGCTCAGCCCGAGGCTCAGGCCCAGGAGTTGGGTGTTGTCGCTCTCGAACGCATACAGCAGGACGAACGCGGCGGCGCACAACCCCGAGGCCACGAGCGCGCCGGCCACCAGCAGCTCCCCGCGTGGGCTGCGACTCTTCATGCCTCGTTCCGCTCCCCGATCAGGCGGGCCACCAGGAGCAGCGCCGAGCCGGCCAGGAGCCAGGCGACCATGCCCTCGGGAATAGGCCCGATGTGTCCGATTCCCCAGCCGCCGCGATCGTCCGGTTGCTGGGTGAGGGCGAGGTAGCGAGCGATGTCGTTCACGTCCTGTTCGGTGATGTGGCGCTCATTGAAGGCGGGCATCAGGAAGGGGCCTACGCGAATGGCCTCGCCGATCTGAGTGGGGGTGACGTCCGAGTCGTCGAGGCGCGGGGCCACGCCTCCGGTCACGATCCCCCCGGCGGCGCCGACCTGGTGGCAGCCGGCGCAGTTGAGGGTGAAGGCGCGCATTCCCGCGTCGACGCGACCCTGGTGGGGGCTCACGCGCGGGACCGCGGGCCCCCGCCCGAGCGAACCCACGTACGCCACCAGCGCGTCGATGTCGGCCCGCTCGTAAGCGGGCCTGGACCGCGTGGGCTCGTCGCGGGGGTTCGACAGCGGCATGCGCCCGGTCGAGAGATAGAAGTCGGCGGCGGCCGCGCCCGCCCCGTACAGCGAGGGGCCGAGGTTGCGAATCCCCCGGGCGTCCACCCCGTGGCACGAGGAGCAGCCGTCCGCGAACAGCGAGCGCCCGCGCGCGATCAGGCTCCGCGTTGCGGGCGAGGACGCAGGATCCGCGCTCGGGCCCCTCTGAGCCGCCCCGGGCGAAGACGCCGCGTACAGCGCGCCGGCGGAGCACATCAGGGTAAGGAGCACCATGAGGGTCCGGGCGCGACGCGAGCTCCGGCGAAAGCGCCTCATCGCGCCCCTCCCCAGACCGCCGGCCGGGCGCCGCGCGCGTCCTCGTAGGCCTCACGGGCCCGGGCGCGACGCTCCTCGCGCAGCATCGCGAGCCACGCCCCGCCGAGCGTGGCGAGGACCATCACGAGGCCGCCGCCGATCCACATGATCGCTGCGCCCGCGCGCTGGTCGTCGAGGGGCGACACGCCGGCGGCCGCCGCGGTGGCCGCGTAGTGGCCATAGGCCACCTGATCGGCCATCAGCAGAGCCGCTCCGATCGCGCTCATCGGCGCCATGGCCGCGAGGAGGTAACCCACCACTCCCACGGTGGACAGGCGCCGGGGCAGCGGGTCTGCGGCCACCACCGGCGCCCAGAACAGCAGGGCCGCCCATAGGTAGAGGCCGTGCTCGAGAGCGTGGAGAGAAGGGCTTCGAAGCGCCGCCCCGTACACCGCCGGCACGTGGCTCAGGAGGAGCACCGCGGCGAACAGGGACCAGGCGACCAGCGGGTGCCCCAGACAAGCGGCGAGGCGACCATGCAGCAGCCGCGCGAGCGCCGCCCGCCCACCTCGGGGCAGCGTGCTCAGGGCGAGGGTCAGCGGCGCCCCGGCCGTCAGCAGAAGCGCCGCCAACATCGTGATCAGGAGGTGCTGGACCATGTGGATCGACAGCAGCCGCTCGGACCACGCGTCGATCCCGCTCTGCGACGCCACCAGCAGCACCGCGAGGCCGCCCAGGAAGGCGGCGCTGCGCGCGGCCGGCCAGCGCCGGCGACTCCGGCGCACGCCCTCCAGGTAGGCGCCGGCGGCGGCGAGCACCGCGACTAGGAGGAAGGGGTCGACCGCCCAGTCGGTGACCACCTGGCTAAGGCGCATCGGCGTTCTCCTCGGCCCGACGGACCGCCCTCCTCTCGGCGCGCCACTCGCGGATCAGGCCCCCCAGCCCCAGGAGCAGTACGCCGCCGCCGATCAGGATGAGATAGAGGCCTAGATAGGCGCCGACGAGCATGGTCGGCAGCGCGTATGCCAGCGCCAGGATCGAGACGCTGTAGTCGGGCACCGGCCGCTCGGCCGCCTCGGGCCGTGGCGCCCTCGCCTCCGCGCGGCGGTCGCGCACGGCCACCGCCAGCGCAATCACGGCGATCGCCACCGCTCCCCCGGTGAGAAGTGCGGACGGCAGCGTGTACGGCGACCACACCCACAGGACCGCCGCAGTGATGCCGAGCAGCACCGCGTAGCAGGCCAAAGCCACCGCGGAGGAGCTCACCCCGCCCGCTCCTCGCTGGCCCGTTGGCGGGCGTCGAGCAGCGGCGCGAAGCTGCGGATGGGGGGCAGAGGGTCCGAGAAGTTGTGCCGCGGGGGAGGCGAGCTCGTGGCCCACTCGAGCGTATGTCCCCCCCACGGGTCGGCGGGCGCGGACTCCCGCCTCGCGACCGAGACCACTACGTTCGCTATCCAGGCGAGGACCGCGAGGGCGATGAAGGCCGCGCCGATCGACGACGCGCGGTTCAGGTCGGTGAACTCCGAGGAGTAGTCGGCCACCCGGCGCGGCATGCCGTCGTAGCCGAAGAAGAACATTGGGAAGAAGGTCAGGTTCGCCCCGATTGTGAGCAGCGCGAAGTGCAGCCAGCCCAACCCTGTGCGCAGGAAGCAGCCGGTGACCTTGGGCCACCAGTAGTAGAAGGCGGCGAAGAAGGCGAAAAGGCTTCCCGCGAATAGCGTGTAGTGGAAGTGCGCGACGATGAAGTAGCTGTCGTGCACGTGGTAGTCGAGCGGCGGCGACGCCACATAGACGCCGCTCAGCCCGCCGATCAGGAACTGGAGGATGAAGCCGACCGCGAACGCCATCGGCACCCCGAACCGGATCCGGCCACCCCACATCGTTCCCAGGAGGTCGAGGTACTCGATTCCCGCTGGGATGATCAGTCCCGTGGACATCAGCGAGAAGTACTTCACCGTGACCTGCCCGGTGGCGAACATGTGGTGGGCCCACACGCTGGTGGACAGCGCGCTGAACAGCAGCAGCGCCCCGACGTGTGCGCGGTAGCCAAAGAACCGCCTGCGGGAGAAGGTTGCGATCACCTCTCCCACGGCGCCGACGAAGGGGAAGAACATCACGTAGACCACTGGGTGCCCGTAGAACCAGAACAGGTTCTGGTAGTTGATCGGGCCGCCTGACCCGTCGAACACCCCGCCCCACTCGCGCTCCACGAACAGGAGCGACATGGCGACCAGCAGGACCGGGAAGCCGACGATCACGAGCAGGCAGGTCACGAGCATCGACCAGGTGAACACCGGTAGCCGCAGCATGGTCATCCCGGGCGCCCGCCTGCGAACGACCGTCCCCAGGACGCAGGTAGCCAGCAGCAGTCCCGACACCGTGGCCAGCATCACTCCGAAGATCCACAGGTACATGCCGTCGCCAGGGCTGTGGTTCGCGTCGGACAGGGGGTCGAAGGCGGTCCAGCCGGTGTCGCCCGGGCCGTTCTGGGTGAACCAGCCCATCCACATCGTGATCCCGCCCCCCACCAGCAGCCACCAGCCGAGGAGGGCCAGTCTCGGCAGAGCGATCTCGGCCGCCCCCACCTGGAGCGGCACGAAGTAGGCGCCGATCGCCAGCGCGAGCGGCACGACGAAGAGGTAGATCATCGTCGAGCCGTGCATCGAGAAGATCTCGTTGTAGCGGTCCTGCCCAACCAGCTGGTACCCGGGCGAGTACAGCTCCGCGCGGATCAGCAGGGCGAGCACGCCGCCGGCGAGGAAGAACAGCAGTGCGGTGGCCATCACTCGCAGCGCCACCCGCTTGTGGTCGGTGCTGGCCAGCGTCGCCATCAGGCTCCCGCCCCGCGGCGCGGCGATGGTGCTCACGGCACCTCCGATCGCTTGCGCGCCACCCAGGCCCGGAAGTCGGCCGGACTCATCACCTCGACGTTGAACGTCATCTGGTCGTGTTTCAGGCCGCAGAACTCGGCACAGCGGCCCGCGGTGTGGTACCCGGTCCCACTGAACGAGAGGTCGAACTCGGTGTAGCGCTTGGGGAAGGCGTCGCGCTTGAAGCGCACGTGTGGGATCCAGAAGGAATGGATCACGTCGATCGACGTCATCCGGAAGCGGACGTCGGTGTCGCTGGGCACGACTAGCACGGTGGGCCGGGTGTCGCCGCCGATCTGGCTGATCCCCTCGGCCGGGTAGTCGAAGCGCCAGTTCCACTTGGCGGCGGTCACGTCCACTCGCAGGCCGGGCCGATCCGCTTTCGCGCTGATCCTGTCCTGCGCGCTGAAGGTCAGCACCAGCAGCACGACGATCACGGCGGCGAGAAGCCCGCCGTAGGCGAACGGCAGCCACGCCGGCTCCTCTCCCCTCGACGGTGAGCCACGCCTCCCGGCCCTGAACCGCAGGAGCGAGAACAGACAGCCGAGCGCGACCACCGCAAACACCGCGATTGCCACCAGGAGATATGTCGAGGAGAGGTCCTCGAAGTCCTTCCTCGTGTCCACAAGAGCCACAAGCACGAGAGGTGCGCGCGCCGCCGGAGTGGTGGCGCGATGCTAGACCACCGCCCCCGGGCCCGCAATCGGCGGGCCTCCGGGGGGCAGCCTAGGGCGCCCGCCGTCTACGGCTCCAGCGGTAGCCGAAAGAGTCGCCTCGAGGCCGATGACGAGAGAGTTGGCAAGCGGGAGCATCCAGCTTGTCGCGCCCACCGGGCGACAGATTCAGCGCGGTGAGGTCGGCGTACAGCGGCGAGACGTCAGCGCACCTCACCCGATCGCGGCACGCGCAACCGCGGCGGTCCGGCCGGCCCGTCGATCACGCGCTCCACTGCAAGCTCGGACGGCGGCTCGGCCCGCAGCACCCCGGCGCCCGGAGGTGACCGCCGCAGCTCCCGAATGCGGGCCGCGCTCAGCGCCGGCGCGATCGCCCCTTCGCGACGCAACGATCAGGAGTTCATGGCCACATCGGCGCATCGCGCCGCCCCCTGCTGCTCCGGACGGGATAGCGGGAGCCTCTAGCCACACATAAGACCCGCAGCACTGCCGCAACGGAACGAATCCGAGAGCGAGTCGTGCGGTCGGGTGGCGTCTCAGAGCCGCTGTAAATAGCGCCGGGGCCTTCAAGGCGACGGCGTAGGTTCCCTCACGCCCCGCAAAGACGATTGAAGGAGGACCTACGCCCGTGAGACGTACCGTACCGCCGTCGGCGGAGATCGAGCAGCTGTTGGCTGTTGGGGTGGGTGAGAGTCCGCGCGAGTCGCTGTCTGAGCTGGCGAAGCTGAGCGCCCGGTTGATCATCCAGCGCGCGGTTGAGGACGAGTTCGACACCTGGCTGGGCAGAGCCCGCTATGAGCGCCGGCCGGACTATCAGCGAGGCTGCGCAACTGCAGGAGCGGTCTGCGCAACGGGGTTCGCCCCCGCAAGGTGCGGACCGCGGAGGGAGAGCTTTCGGTCGAGATCCCGCAGGTCCGCGAGGCGGCCGAGACGTTCGCCTCCAAGCTCGGTTCCTCGAGGGGAGACGCTCGCTCTCTGCGCCGAGCGCGCGCCACCGATCGGCTCCTCCGTCGACATTGCGCCTTCGCCGGCTCGGCTTGCGGGCGCGGTGAAGCCGGGAGCTGGGGCGAGCGTGGAGTTCCTGGCCGGAGGCTCAGGCCCGCTCGTAGGCGTCGACGATGACCCCGGGTCGAACGTCTTCGTCCCGGTCAGCTGGGGCTTTCTCTGGCGCGACTCGGGGAACACGCCCAGGTAGCCGCCGATCGCCACCGGGAACACCATCAGGCGCAGCTCGTCGACGAGGTCGCTCTCGACCAGCGCGTGCACGAGCGTTGCGCCCGCGACGAGGATCGGGCCGTCGGTCTCGTTCTTCAGCTTCGCGACCCGGTCGCGGTGTCACCCGCGAGCAGGTGGGTGTTGCTCCACTCGGGGGCACGTAGCGTCGATGAGACGACGTACTTCCGCATCGCGTTGATCTTCTCCGCGAGCGGCCCTCGCGCGTCGACCATCGGCGAAGCGTGCGACAGATGGGCTCGACCCCCAAAGCGGCCGGGAACTCATCTGTCCAAGTGTCGCGGGGCTCCGACTATTCGCAGCGGGCGGGGTTGAGCGACCGGTAGGCACCGCTCGTCACGACCCCGGGCGGCGAAGGGTGCCCAGTTGAACGTGTCTAAGTCGGCCCAAACGCTGGACCGCGGCCAGCATGCTCGAGGCTGATCGCCACTTGGGGCGAGACGCAGCGGTACCGGCCGTCCGGCTAGGTACGACCGGGTGCGTCGCCAGCGCGCCCAGCACCGCGCTGCGGGCGGCGGCGGTGGCTTCTATGAGTGCGATTGGGCTCATGTAGGCCACTGTTGCTCCCGTCTCCATCAATTTCAATCATGAATTTGTCATGGCGATAACATCAGCTAATGCTGGATCCACGCCGCCTGCTCACCTTTCGCGAGGTAGCCCGGCTCGGTTCGTTCTCCCGCGCGGCGGAGGAGCTGTCGCTCACTCAGCCCGCCGTGTCGCAGCAGATCCTCTCGCTCGAGCGGCAGCTCGGGATCCGCCTGATCGACCGCGGCCCCGGCGGGGTAGGTCTCACCGCGGCCGGCGCGCTCCTTCTGCGGCACGCGGATGCCGTCTCGGGCCGGTTGCGCCTGGCCACCGAGCAGCTCGGAGCTCTGGTGGGCGAGGAGCGCCGACACCTGGCCGTAGGGGCCTTCCCGAGCGCCATCGCGACGATCGTGCCGGAGACCCTCGTCCGGATGAGGGCCGCCGAGGCAGACCTCGAGGTCAATGTCTCCGAGGGCACGCTCGAGGAGCTCGTCGCAGCCGTGCGCGACGGCACGCTCCACCTCGCCGTCCTCTTCCAGGACGCCGCCGCCCCACGGCGCGACCACGAGGACCTTGAGCGCCACGATCTCTTCGAGGAGCCGATGGTGGCGGCGCTTCCCCCCCGGCACCGCCTCGCGCGCCAAAGGAGAATCGACCTCGAGCGGCTCGCGGGGGACGCCTGGACGGCGCCGTCGCGCGATGGCCTGGTCCACCGCACCTGCCTGGCGGCCGGATTCGAGCCGAACATTGCCTTCGTGACGCGCGACGTCCTCGCGTTCCGAGAGCTCGTGGCGTCCGGGCTCGCCGTGACGCTCACCGGCCGCCTGCTCGCCGGGCGCCTCGAGGGAATCGCCACCCCCGCCGTCAGGGGCGACCCGGCGCGACGGACGATCTATGCGATCAGGCCCAGCACGGACAGCCATCCACTGACCGACCAGCTGCTCGCGGAGCTGACCCAGTCAGGCTAGCGACGCGCGAGCGCGCGCCAGGCGGCTCCAGCTCGTCGGCGCATCCTCGCGTTGGGACACTCTCGCTCGCCTGACCGCTTCGGCCACAATGCAGTCGCGCCGCCGCCGACGGCGCGTCGTATCGCTCAGGGCGACTCGCGCGAGCCTCGGAGGTCGGGGTGTGGACGCTTGCTTCGCGCGGGCCGAGCGGGAGCGCCGGGGCGCTCCCGCTGAAGTTCGGGGCCTCTTGGATCCAGTATCGAAACGGCCCGTACTACCCTCCGCAACCCAACGAGGTCAGCGTTTCCTAACCGAGAGGCGGAACGAAACTACACAGCCGGTCGAAAAGTGGGGTCTTGCTGAACGGCCGGGGTTGGGGGGCTAGGAAAGAGACGTCGGCTGCCGCTTTGAGGCTTCGCGTGGTCATGGGTCGCGGAGCCAGGAGGAACAGCGGATGCGGAACCACGTTAGCCGTCTGGTGGGCTTGGAGGGCTTCGAGGTGAAGCTGGTGATCGAGGTGGGCGGCCGGCTCGACCTCGAGGTCGAGCTGGCCGCGCGGGCGGGCTGCTGCCCGCGCTGCGGGCGGCTGTCGCTCGAGATCAAGGGCCGGCCGGGGGTGCGGGTGCGGGACCTGCCGCTGGCGGCGCGCGTGACCCACCTGGTGTGGCGCAAGCGCCGCTACCGCTGCGCTGGGTGCGGGCGGAGCTTTAGCGAGTCTCACCCCGAGCTGCCGGCGCGCCGGCGGGTCACGAGGCGCTTCCGCCGGCGCCTGCTCGAACGGGTCCGCGGTGGCGCCGCCCACGCCGGGGTCGCGCGCGAGGAGCGCACCACCCGCTACCAGGTCTGTCGCGCCTTCCGAGCCGGCGCCGGTGACGAGCTCGCCGCACGTCGCGACAGTCGCCCGCCGCGGCGGCTGTCGCTCGACGAGGCCCACCACCGCCGCGGCCGCGAGCTCGCCACGGTGGTCTCCGACCTCGACCGCGGGTGCGTGGTCGAGGTGCTCGACGGCCGCTCACGGCGGCGGGTGGAGCGCTACCTGCGCTCGCTGCCCGAGCG
>DATDLN010000238.1:0-8250 GCA_036519295.1 Thermoleophilaceae bacterium | reverse complement strand
TGCCGAAGGTGTGGCGCAGGTCGTGGAAGCGGAGCGGCCGCAGGCCGGCGCGCCGCTGGGCGGCCTTGAAGCGCCGTCTGAGCGCCGAGCCGTCGAGCCGCTCGCCCGCCTCGCCCGCGAACACCGGGTCGTCGGGGCCGGTGAACC
This sequence comes from Thermoleophilaceae bacterium, assembly GCA_036519295.1. GTDB lineage: Bacteria > Actinomycetota > Thermoleophilia > Solirubrobacterales > Thermoleophilaceae > JACVRW01. The sequence continues at coordinate 8,103 of DATDLN010000238.1, read as the reverse complement.
GCTCCCGGTGGCCCAACTTGGCCAGTGCCCGGGCGACGTCGTCGACGAGCGGCACCGCCCAGCCCTTGCCGGACTTGGGGGCGACCACCTGGCCGTGGCTGTAGTTGCCTTCCACCCGGATCACCCGCCGCTCGAAGTCGACGTCCCGCCAGTCGAGCGCTAGCAGCTCGCCGCGCCGGAGACCCGCGAAGGCGGCGGTGAGGTAGATGGCGCCGTCCTGTTGGCTGGCGGCCGCCCTGGCGAGCGCCAGCACCTCCTCGGGGGAGTAGAAGTCGAACGCCGCCGGGTCGTACCGGAGCCGCAGCCGCTCGACGTCGGCCGCCGGGTTCTGCTCGAGCCCGTAGGCCCGCCTGGCGCGTTCGAAGATGCCGTGCAGGATCGTGACCAGCTTGGCCGCGGTGCGCGGCCCGCCGTGCTCCGCCAGCCAGTCGGACCGCCAGCGCTCGATCACGCTTCCCGACACGGCCTCGAGCGGCAGCCGGCCGAACGCCGGGAGCAGGTGCGCCCGCACGGCGGAGCGGTAGTCGACCAGCGTCGAGCGCTTGAGCCGGCGTTCGTGCTCGCCGTGGCGGAGCCACTCCTCGGCCGCGTCGGCGAACGTCACCCCGGTCCTGGCTTGCCGGAGCCCGCCGCGGCGGGCCTCGGTCAGCAGCGGCTCGAGCGCCGCCGTGACGTCCGCGGGCGGCCGGCCGCTCCGGGTCCTGGCCCGGAACCAGCCGTCCGGCGGGGCGCCGCGGCCGGGCCACACCGGCCCGAGCCGGCGCTGGTGCTGGCCCTGCTGGTCGCGCCACTTGGCGTACCAGACGGCCCCGCGGGCGCCGTCTCTGAGGAAGACGTGCCCGCTGACGGGCCGGATAGGCTTGGTCTGCATGGGAGCTACCCCTCCTGTGCCGGCCCCGGGGCGCCCAAACGCCGCCGGGGCATTGTCGTTTCCATGGCCGGGAGCCTACGCCCGGGACCGGATGCGCCGTTTTGTCCCGAACTTTGTCCCCGACTCTCGCGATCGTACCGGACAAACGGCCGCTTTGCCGCTCTAGAAAGCGCTTTCTAGAGCCAGATCGGCCGGGTGGTCACTGTCTACGGAACCGAAGGTCTGGGGTTCGAATCCCTACGGGCGCGCTGCTGGCGCTCCCCGCGAAGCACGCTGTTGCCCGCATCGCTGACGAGCATCACTTCGACACCCATCCCACTTCTCTTGCCGAACGAAGTCACGCTGTTTCGTGGAGCGCCTCGAGTTGCTGATCGCGCTTCGGCTCCACCTCGACGGATGGCGAGCGAGGCGTGACGAGGGTCGCTGCGATCAGCACGCCCACGAGGAGAACCCCCGTGATCGCGTAGAAGCCGATCTGAAAGCCGTGGTCGAGGGCGACGGTACTCGCGGCGGCGACGCCGGGGTGCGAGTCGGCGTACGCGCTCGTGGAGGCGGCGGCTACGGCGCTGACCGCCGCGAGGCCGATGGCACCCCCGATCTGGCGACTCGTGTTGACGAGCCCGGATGCGACGCCGGCATCCGAGTGGCCGACGCCGCTGAGGCTCGCGATGTTGGCGGAGACGAACGAGAGGCCCAAGCCGACGCCGCCGAGCAGGAAGGCGGGGAAGAGGTCCGAGACGTACTGCCCGTCATCCGGCAAGCGGCAGAGCAGCGCGACGCCGACGACGTAGGCGAGAAGGCCTGTCGTGAGCGTCGGGCGAACGCCGACTCGGCCGACGACGACCTGGGTGACGTTGGCGGCGACCGCGGCAGCGAGCGCCAACGCAGCGAAGGCGACGCCGGTCTGGACGGCTGAGTAGCGAAGGACGTCCTGCATGTACAGCGTGAGCAGGAAGAACTGCGAGAAGGTAGCCGCCCCGACCACCGCCATTGTCGCGTTGGCCGCCGCGAACGCTCGCAGGCGGAAGATCCGCAGCGGGAGAAGAGGCGCTCTCGAGCGGAGCTCAACTGCGACGAAGGTGAGCAGCAAGGCCAGCGCGGCCGCGAGCAGAACGAGCGTCGTCGTGGCGCCCCAGCCGTCGCTCGTCGCGCGGGTGAGGGCGTAGACGAGCAGCATGAGGCCGGTGGTCACCGAGACGGCGCCCGCGACGTCGAAATGGCGATGCGGAAGCGCCGCACGGCTCTCTCCCAGCAGGACGGGGGTGAGTGCGATCGCGGCCACGCCGACCGGCACGTTGACGAGGAAGATCCACGGCCAGCTCAGATACGAGGTGAGCAAGCCGCCGAGCAGCACGCCCACTGTCGCACCGCTTCCCGCAGCCGCTCCGTAGATGCCGAGCGCGAGGTTGCGCTCACGACCCTCAGTGAAGGTCATCATCAGCAGCGAGAGCGCGGCAGGGGCGAGGAGCGCGGCGCCCAGACCCTGCGCTGCCCGGAAGGCGATCAGCGCGCTCTCCGACCAAGCGAAGCCACAGAGGAGCGAGCCGAACGTGAAGAGCGCAAGCCCCACGAGAAGGAGCCTCCGTCGACCGAGCAAGTCGGCAAGCCGTCCGCCCAAAAGCAGCGTGCCGCCGAACGCGATCGTGTACGCGGAGATCACCCACTGCAGAGTCCCTTGGGAGAAGCCGAGGTCGACCTTGATCGACGGCAAGGCGACGTTGACGATCGTCACGTCGAGAATGACCATGAACTGCGCTGTGACGATCAGCGCAAGCGCCCACCAGCGGCGCGGATCGAGAGCGGGCGCGGGCGCCAGGCGCGCTGCCGGTGCGGACGATTCCATCATCACCCTCCCAGGGAGTTGAGTTCGAAAATGCGACTTCGGGTGCATGTCCGTTCAGACACCGGCGACGGCGAGAGCGGAACGGCCGATCCATTCCGCGACGAGCCGGTGTCCTTACTGGTGATGACCGCGACAGGACAAGCCGATGCGAGGAGCTCGTGCCGGGCGACGCGCTAGGCGAGGCCAAGCTCGCACGAGCGCGCGCCGGAGACGACGACGCGTTTCGCCAGCTCACAGAGCCGCACCGGCGCGAGCTGCAACTCCACTGCTACCGAATCCTCGGCTCGGTCCAGGACGCCGAGGACACGGTGCAGGAGACCCTGCTCGCCGCTTGGCGCGGGCTCGAGCAGTTCGAGGGGAGAGCATCGGTTCGCGCCTGGCTCTACCGGATCGCGACGAACCGGTGCCTGAACGTCCTGCGCGGCCGGCGACGCCGCCCGAGGGAAGTGCCAGCCATGGTCGAACCGCCTGAGCCGACCCGCCTGAGCGAGCCAGTCTGGCTCGAGCCGTACCCGGACGTGCTGCTCGAAGACCTCGTGGACTCGGCACCGGGGCCGCACGCACGGTACGAAACGCGTGAGACTGTCGGATTGGCCTTCGTGACCGCACTCCAGCACCTCCCGCCCCGGCAGCGGGCCGTGCTCGTGCTCCGCGACGTGCTCGGCTTCGGTGGCGCCGAGGTGGCCGGCATGCTCGACACCACCAAGGCGGCGGTCAAAGGCTCACTCCAACGCGCGCGAGCAACGTTCGACGAACACGCGCCGACCGGCGAGCGAAAGGGCGCCCCCACGCCCGGCTCCCGGCGCGAACGCGAGCTCGTCGGGCACTTCGCCGCCGCCGTCGAGCGCGGCGATGTCGACGCCGTCGTCTCCCTGCTCACCGACGACGCCTGGGTGAGAATGCCGCCCCAACCCTACGAGTACCAGGGCCACACGGCAGTCGCCGCGCTGCTGCGCGACCGAGCAATCCGACGCGGCGCACCGCTCACGCTCGTCCCCACAAGCGCCAACGGACAGCCCGCCTTCGGCTGCTACCTCCCGGACGCGCACGCAGCGATCACCCGCGCGTACGCGCTCATCGTCCTCACGCTCCAAGGCGACCGCATCTCCGCGATCACCTGGTTCGGCGACCTCGGCGTCTTCCCCCACTTCGGGCTCCCACGAATCCTCTCCGCCTAGGTGGCGTTGCGCTTCCGCACCGAGGCGTACGGATCGCGCGCGAGCGCGATCGCGCCGCGCGGGCCTTCCCGCAGCCCCGCGAACCGCTGCGGGACTGTTGCGCCCAGAATCACTGTCCGGCAGCGCTTTGGTGCAGTATCACCGCCCTGAGATGAGCGCGATCACCCACCTGTTCGCCGGCGTCCCGGTATCCGATCTCGACGCCAGCATCGAGTGGTACACGCGGTTGTTCGGGCGACCCCCGGACAGTCGCGTCGGGGAAGAGATTCTCTGGGAGATCGACGAGCGCGCCTGGCTCTTCATCGAGCCGAACGCGGCGTGGGCGGGCGCGGGCCGGATCACACTCGCCGTCGCTGGGCTCGACGCGCTGCTCGAGCGCCTCGCTGCCCAGCGCATCGAGCACGAACCGATCGAGACCTACTCGAACGGTGTCCGGCACGTGAACGTCCCCGATCCGGATGGGAACGCGATCGCGTTCGCCGAGCCGCCCGACGCCTCGAGCGGGTCACCTCGATCGGCCGGACCCGGGGCTTCGTCATAGATGGCTGAGACGCTGCGCTGCCTCCCAGACGAATGCAGAAGCGACGTGGGGGCTGATCACGCGCCCGACGGACGCCTGGTACTCGTCCGAGGAGGAGCGCGCCGAGCCGCGCCGTCGTCTATTGCTTGAGGCCGAGACCAGTGCCGGCGGCGGGGCCGCAAGGTCGAGCCTCACGCGCTGGGCGAGCAGCTCGAGTCGTGCGCGCAGTTGGCGGGCGCGGGGGGCGCCACTGTGTACGCGCGTTCGCTGGACAGCACGGGCGGTCAGGTCGAAACTTGGGCGGTGCAGACGGGAGGGGGGGAGCAGATGGTTCCACCCGCGGTCGCCGAGCGGTCGTCCATGCGCCCGTTCGTCGGTCGTGCCCGCGAGCTGGCGGATCTGGCGTCCGCGCTCGAGGAGGCCGTCTCCGGCCGCGGCTCGCTGGTGCTCGTCACGGGGGAGCCGGGCATCGGCAAGACCCGGCTGATGAGCGAGCTGGCCTGGTTTGGCTCTCAGCGAGGGGTGCGCGTCGCCACGGGTCGCTGCTGGGAGGAGGGCGGCGCCCCGCCGTTCTGGCCCTGGATGCAGGTCATCCGCACGCTGGGAGGGGATCTCGAGGAGCTCGTCGTGCCCACGGGCGCGAAGGCGGCGCCGCGCCCCGCGCCGGCGGCGGTCTTGCCGGAGGGCGAGCGGCTTCGCCTGTTCGACGCGGTGGGCCGCTTCCTGGCAGGGGCCTCGTCCGAGCGCCCGATCGTCGTGGTCCTTGACGATCTGCACGCGGGGGACGAGCCGTCGCTGTTGCTGCTGCGCTTCCTGGGGGAGGTGCTGGCCGAGGCGAGGGTCCTGGTCGTGGCGTCCTACCGGGAGGCGGAGAGGCGCGTGCGCGAGCTGTCCGACGTCTTCGCCGAGCTCGCGCGCGTGGGAAGGAGGATCCCGCTGCGGGGCCTGACGCGGGCGGACATCGAGGCGTACGTCGCGACGGTGACCGGCTCGATGGTGAGCCGCCAAGCCGTCGCGAGGCTGCACGAGGTCACGGGAGGCAATCCGTACTTCCTGGGAGAGGTCGTCAGCTTGCTGGCCGCCGGCGATACGCTCGACAGCCTCGACGAGCCGGCCAGGGATCCCCTCCTTCGCATCCCGGAGGAGGTTCGAGCCCTGATCCGCCGCCGCGTCGCGGCGCTCCCTCGCGAGGCCGTTGCGGCGCTCCGGCTGGCGGCGGTGATCGGACGCGAGTTCGACCTGCATCTGCTCCAGCGCGCGAGCCGACTGAGCCCGCCCCGGACGATGGCGATGCTCGGTGCGGCGGCCGCCGTCGGTCTGATCGCCGAGGTCTCTGCGACACCGCGTCGCTACTCGTTCAGTCACGACCTCGTGCGCGCGACGCTGTACGGCGATCTCCCTCCGCGCAGGCGACTCGAGTTCCACCAGTCGGTGGGTCGCCTGCTCGAGAGCGCGCACGGTGACGACCTCGATCCGCACCTGTCCGAGATCGCGAATCACCTGTTTCTCGCGGCGCCGCTCGGCGATGCGGGCCGGGCCGTCGAGTACCTCGTCCGCGCCGGGGACCGCGCGTCCGCCGTGCTGGGCTACGAGGATGCCGCGATCCACTACCGGCGCGCGCTGGAGCTGCTCGCCAGCGCGGGTGGCGGCGCGGGCGAACGGCGCGGCGACCTGTTGCTGCGCCTCGGCGACGCGCAGTGGCGCTCGGGGGACGGCAGCGGGGCGCGGCAGACGTTTGCGCGCGCGATCGACGTCGCGCGGCGCTCGGCCGATCCGGAGATGCTCGCGCGAGCCGCGCTCGGCCATCTGACCGCGTTCGGCGGCCCCTTGCTCTACTCGCGCTTCGAGGTCGGCGGCCCCGTCGTGGAGCTCTTGGAGGAGGCGCTCGCCGCCCTCCCTGCCGGCGACAGCGCGCTGCGCGCCCACCTGCTCTCCCATCTTGCCCTCGAGGTGAGGTCGGGGCGCGAGCCAGTCGAGCGACGAGTGCAGATCAGCGAGGAGGCGATCGCGATGGCACGCCGCCTCGGCGACTCGGAGGCGCTTGTTGCCGCCCTGCACTCCCGCCAAGGGGCGCTGACGGCTCCGGGACGGGCGCGCGAGCGGCTGGCGCACAGCGAGGAGATGCTTCTGGTGGCCGAGGAGACGGCCAACCCCGAGATCGAGTTCCTGGCGCACAACGCGCGGCTGCATTGCTACCTCGAGCTCTGCGACCGGTGGGGAATCGAGACCGAGACGCAGGCGATGGCGGCGGTCGCAGAGCGGATGAGACAGCCCTTCTACCGGTGGCACACGGTGTGCCTGCGCACCCTCGGCGCGACCCTCGACGGCCGCTTCGCCGACGCCGAGCGGCTCGCGCAGGAGGCGCTCGAGCTCGCGAGGCTGCGGCACACCGAGTACCCGGCCTACGTCTTCCGCTATGCCCAGATGCTGGCGATCCGCTGGGCGCAGGGCCGCCTGCACGAGCTGTGGCCCGAGATCCGGGACCACGGCGAGCGCTTCCCGTGGATCCCGCGGTGGCGCGACGCGCTCGCCGCCGCCGAGCTCGGCGACGAGGAGGCCGCGCGGCGCGAGCTGGAGCGCCACGCCGTGCGGGGCTTCGCCGGGCTCCCGCGCGACGGCCTCTGGATCCTCCACTTGTGCTCGCTCGCCGAGGCGTGCGTCCTCGTCGGCGACGAGCGGCGCGGCCTGCAGCTTTACGAGCTGCTGCTCCCCCACGCCGGCGACAACGCCGTCGCCTATACCCAGCAACCGTTCGGGCCGGTCGCTCTCCGCCTCGCCATGCTCGCCGCCCTGCTCGAGCGCTGGGGGGACGCGGAAGGGCACTTCGCGACCGCGCTCAGCCGCTGCGAGCTGCTCTGCGCGCGGGCGATCCGCGCCCGCGTGCTGCTCGAGCACGCGCGCGCGCTGGCCAGCCGCGGCGAAGGAGGCGACCGCGAACGGATCGCCGCGACGCTCGAGGAGGCCGCGCGTCTCTGCGACGAGCTCGGAATGACCCGTCTCCTGGAACGCGTCTCGGACCTTCGCGGGCAACCCCCGGCAGCGCCGTCCGACATGGATGCGGTCTTCCGCCGCGAGGGGGAGTTCTGGACGATCACCTACGAGGGGCAGATGTTCCGCCTGCGCGACGTGAAGGGGCTTCGCTACATCGCGTTGCTGCTCGCCAGCCCCGGTCGCGAGATGCACGTGCTCGAGCTCGTGAGCGCCGCGACGGGGCGTCGGGCCGACGCTCGCGCGCGGCTCGCAGGGGACGAGGTTGTCGCCTCGTGGCCGTCTGACTTTGATCCCCTACTCGACGACCAGGCCAGGAAGGACTACGGCCGACGGCTCGAGGAGCTCGAAGAGGAGCTCGAGCAGGCGCGCGACTGGGGGGACACCGAACGCGCCGCACGCCTGGGGGACGAGCTCGACCTCCTGACCAAGGAGCTCGCGCGCGCGGTCGGGCTGCGGGGCCGTGAGCGGACGTTCGCCTCGCCCGCCGAACGGGCGCGCATCAGCGTGACGAAGGCCATCAGGACCGCGATCAGGCTAATCGACAATCACTGCCCGGAGCTGGCGGCGCACTTCGAGGCCTCGATCCAGACCGGGCGCTCCTGCTCCTACGCGACACCCGGCGACCGGCCGCCCAGCTGGTCGCTCTGAGGCGGCCGTGAGGGCGCACGGAACGATCGTTCCGCCGCGATTCACGCCCACC
>DATDLN010000237.1:0-73727 GCA_036519295.1 Thermoleophilaceae bacterium | reverse complement strand
CGTCGCCTTGGCGAGCGCGTCCTCGAGCTCGCCGGGGCTGAACGGCCCCTCGATGCGTGCCGCCACCTTGCCCTGCCTGTCGATCGCGAAGAGCCACGGCTCGGTCGGGAGCCCGAAGGCGGCCACCTGTGGACGGAAGCCCTTGTCGATCGAGTTGCCGCGGTAGATCTCCATGTGGATGAAGTCGGCGTCCCCTTCATGGTCGGCCTTCACCTGCTCGGCGATGTCCACGACGGGGCCGCACACCCGGCTCTGGCACAGCGCGGGGGTGGCGAAGAGGAGCACCACCGGCTTCCTTCCGATCACGTCGGCGAAGTCGGCCTCGTGCATCGTCGACGGCGGAATGCGCGTGTCGATGGAGGCGATGTCGCCGCCGACGTCCTCCTTGGTGGGCGTGTGGATGCGAGGGGCCGGCGCGCCCACCCGGGGCACGGGATCGTCCTGGGGCTTCACGATGGTGATCGGACCGCTCGCGGTCGTGGCCGCGACCAGGCGGTCATCGAGCCGGGCGATGCCAAGCACCTCGTACTTGCCCGGCTTGTCGAACGGGATGTCCGCGACGTAGACCGACTTCGCCGAATCCGGATCCTGCGCCGAGATGCGGCTCAGGAACTGTGGCTTGACCTCGAGCGACTCGTAACGGGCCACGTACGGTCCCTTGGCGGCGCCGCCCCCGGCGGGCGCGACGTAGAGCACCACCGAAGCGTCGGCTATCTGAGAGCGGTCGCGCTCGAACAGGCCGAAGCCAAAGCGATTGTCGCCCGTGGTGAGATCCAGAACAGAGGGTGCGAGCACGGGTCCCCCCTCGCCGAGTCCCTCGCGCAGCGCGGCCAGCGTCTGGCCGTTTGCCTTCGGGAACTCCGCCGGATCCGCCGCGGGCGGCGGCTTGCTTCCCGCCTCCTCCCCGTCGTCTCCCCCACAGCCAGCGAGAAGCGCGCAGGCAAACAGGACGACGACTACGATCGAGAGGGGGCGGCTCACAGGAGCAGCGAAGGCTAGGAGACGCTCCCCAGGGTAGGCGCCGCCTTAACGGAGCGTTCAAATAGGGTTCCGGCGCCGTGGCGCGCGCAGCCCTCATCACCGGAGGATCGAGTGGGATCGGCCTGGCCATCGCCAGAGCCTTGGGGCAGGACGGCTATGGCGTGACCGTGGCCGCCCGCCGGCCGGAGAAGCTCGAGTCCGCCGCGCAGGGGCTTCGGGACGAGGGCATCGCCGTGCTCTCCGTCGCCGCCAACATGGCGGAGGAGGACGAGATCAAGAAGGTTGTGGCTGCACACCGGGAGCGGTTCGGCCGCCTCGACGTGCTCGCCAACAACGCCGGCCTCGGCATCGGCGCGCCGGTCGCCGACACGGAGACGAAGAAGCTGGACCTCCAGCTCGACGTGAACCTCCGCGCCGTCTATCTGGTCGCGCGCGAGAGCATCCCGATGCTGAAGGATGCGGGAGCCGAGCATGGCAAGGCGCTGATGGTCAACACCGCCTCGATCGCTGGCAAGCACGGTCAAGGATGGCTCGCCGCCTACTCGGCGACGAAAGCCGGCGTGGTGGGCCTCAGCCAGGCCCTCCACAAGGAGCTATCGCACGAGGGCATCCAGGTAACGGCGCTCTGCCCGGGCTTCGTCGCGACGGCGATGACCGACTGGATCGAGGGTCAGGTCCCGAAGGACGAGATGATCCGCCCCGAGGACATCGCCGAGGCGGTCCGCTACCTGCTGCGCACCTCGAGGGCGTGCATCGTGCCCGAGATCCAGTTCATCCGGCCCGGTGACACGGACGTCTAGCTCCCCCACCGCGCGGTCATAGCCGTCGAGGCGACGGAAGGGACGGAGCCACGCCCAGCCGGGCCGGTGGCGCAGCTCGCGGGCGCGGTGCCGCTCGGCCGTCTCCCGCCTCCGATGGCGCGGCTTCTCCAGCGGCGGCGTGTGCTCGAGGGCGATGCTGGCTTCGAGCATGACCCGCAGAGCGTTCAGCTCTCGCGCGGTCGCGGGCCGCGGGCGGCGACGGGCGCCCGTGTAGCGGTCCCACGCGCGGGCGAAGCTGGCGAGGGTGGTGCGCCCGCCGTTCCGGTGGGCCGCCAGCATCGGGCAGACGCCACCGGCCCGGTCCGTGTACGCGCCGACGATGATCCGGTTCGCCCCGATGCCCTGGAGCATCGCCACGCGCGTGGAAAGCGGCATGCAGTCGATGGCGATGCGCAAATCGCGGGCTGGACGGCGGCGTCTCATGAAACGGCAGGGCATAGGATGCGCGTCCCTGCGGACTCGCACAAGCGGCGAAAGGAGAGTTACATGCGGCTGGGCCTCAACGTGGGCTACTGGGGCCTCGGGCTCACCTCGGAAGACCAGCTCCAGCTGGTGAAGGAGGCCGAGGCCGCGGGCTTCGATTCCGTCTGGGCCGCCGAGGCCTACGGCTCGGACGCGGCCACGGTTCTCGCCTGGCTCGCCGCCCAGACCGAGCGGATCAGGATCGGCTCGGCGATCTTCCAGATGCCGGCCCGCTCGCCCGCGATGACGGCGATGACCGCGGCCACACTCGACCAGCTCTCGGATGGGCGCATGCTGATCGGCATCGGGCCCTCCGGCCCCCAGGTGGCTGAGGGCTGGCACGGCCAGCGCTTCGCCCGTCAGCTCGGACGCACGCGCGAGTACGTCGAGATCCTCCGCAAGGCGCTGGCCCGCGAGCGCCTCGTCTACGACGGGGAGACCTACACGCTGCCGCTGCCCGACGGTCCGGGCAAGGCGCTCAAGCTGATGATCGGGACGGTACAGGAGCGGATCCCGATCTACGTCGCCGCCATCGGCCCCAAGAACACGCAGCTCGTCGGCGAGATCGCGGACGGCTGGCTGCCGATGTTCTTCTCGCCGGAGCACGTGGGCGAGTCGCGAAAGCTCCTCGAGGAGGGGGCCGCGAGAACGGGCCGGTCGCTGAACGGGTTCGACATCGCCCCCAGCGTCCAGGTCGCGATCGACGACGACATCGAGCGCGCCCGGGACGTCATGCGGCCGTTCGTGGCTCTCTACGTCGGCGGCATGGGTTCGCGCGAGCGGAACTTCTACAACGCGCTCGTTCGGCGCTACGGCTTCGAGGAGGCGGCGGAAGAGATCCAGGACCTCTACCTCGAGGGCAAGAAGGACGAGGCGGCCGCCGCCATTCCCGGCGAGCTGATCGACACTGTGACGCTGGCGGGGCCGCGCGATCACATCAGGGAGCGGCTCGCGGTCTACAAGGAGGCGGGGGTCGGCAGCCTGATCGTGTCTTCGATGGCGTTCGAGCCGGAGGCGCGCCTCCGCGTCGTGCGCGAGCTGGCGGAGATGCTCTGAGCGGGGAGCCGGGCGGCCGCCGTCGCATCCTCCTCGCCGCGTTCGGCGATCCCGGCCACGCCTTCCCGGCGATCGCGCTGAGCGCCGAGCTCGCTCGCCGCGGGCACGACGTCACGCTCGAGACTTGGCGCAAGTGGCGCCCGCACGTCGAGCGCGGGGGCATACGCTTCGCCGCGGCGCCCGAGTACCAGGTGTTCCCCACCCGGGAACGTCCGCTGAAGCCGTACGAGGCGGCCGTCCGAGCGTCTATGGAGACGCGCTCCCTGATACGCGAGATCGATCCGGAGGCGGTGGTGACGGACATCCTCACGGTCGGCGCCGCGCGCGCGGCGGAGCTCGAGGGACGGCCCTGGGTAACGCTGGTGCCCCACGTGCTGCCGATGGGTGAACCCGGCTTCCCGGTCTACTCGGTCGGGGCGGTCTACCCGCGCACGCGAGCCGGCGGGCGGCTGTGGCGGCTCGCCCGCCCGCTTCTGATGCGGGGCGAGGCCCAGGGCCGGGACGAGCTGAACGGGGCGCGGGGGCGGGTCGGGCTGCCCCCGCTCGGGCATGTGCACGGGGGCATCTCCAGGCGGCTGGCGCTGGTGGCCACCTTCCCGCAGCTGGAATACCCCCGCCGCTGGTCGCCGTCGCTGCGGATAACCGGCCCCCTCCTCTGGGAGCAGCCGTTCGGCGCGGTCGAGCTCCCTCCGGGCGACGACCCGCTGGTGCTGGTCGCGCCGAGCACCTCGCAGGATCCGGAGCACCGGCTCGTGCGGGCCGCTCTGGAGGGGCTGGCGGGCGAGCGCGTGCGGGTGCTCGCAAGCACCAACCGGCGTCCGCCCTCGCGACCGCTCCCGGCGCCGCCGAACGCGCGTCTGGTCGACTGGGTCTCGTACTCGCGCACGATGCCGCTCTGCACCGCGGTCATCTCGCATGCGGGACACGGGACGCTCGCGCGGGCTCTCGCCTGCGGCGTGCCGGTGGTTGCCTGCCCTCACGCGGGCGACATGGCCGAGAACGCCGCGCGCATCCGCTGGGCCGGCGTCGGCGTGTCGCTCCCACGACGCTTCCAGACTCCCCGCGGCGTGCGGTTCGCGGTGCGCCGCCTGCTCGGCGACCCGCGATACGCGGAGACGGCGAGCCGGCTGCGGGATTGGAGCGAGCGCCACGACGGCGCCGCCATGGCGGCGAACGCGGTGGAGGAGCTCGCGGGCGCCCCGGATGTATACCCCCACGGGGTACAATACGAGCCATGGCAACGGAGACTCGCGGCTACACCGCCACCAAGGACCAGCTGATGAGCCGTCTGCGCCGGGTCGAAGGGCAGGTCCGCGGCGTGGAGCGGATGGTCGAGGAGGATCGCTACTGCATCGAAGTCCTGACGCAGATCGGGGCGATCCAGGCCGCTCTCGACAAGGTCGCGCTCGGCCTTCTCGACGAGCATGCGCGGCACTGCGTCATGGGCGGCGAGGAAGCGAAGAAGGACGAGCGCACCACCGAGCTGATGGCCGCGGTGGGCCGGCTCATGCGCCGCGGCTGACAGCCGCCGTTATGCAGCGGTGATGCGGAGGTCCCTACCTTCGTGGGGATGAGCCGTCCGCCGCGCCTATGGATCGACCGCGACCACGGCCGTCAGGTCGATCGGGGACCGTTTTCCTCCGCGCGCTGGCGCCGCCAGGCGCAGGCCGCGGAGGAGAGGCGGGACGTCGCCCCCGAGCCCGATCCCCAGGGCGACCCGGAGCCGCCGCGACGCCGCTTCCGCCTGCTCCCGCTGGCGACCCTGGCCGCGGCCCTGATCGCGATCGCCCTTGCCGTCGCGGCGCTCGTCTCCGGCGGCAGCAATGACGAACCCGAGCTGCTCTCCGCGGGAGGCGGCCGCCCGCTTCCCTCGACCGCCGTCGGACGCGTATACGAGGCGGCCGGGCCGGGCGTCGTCTCCGTCCAGGCCGGCCCCGCGTCCGGGACGGGCTTCGTGGTGCGCGCCGACGGGCTGATCGTCACCAACGCGCACGTGGTCAGCGGCGCCGAGACCGCCCAGGTGCGCTTCAACGACACGGGTCACCTGGTCGAGGCGGACGTCCTCGGCACCGACCCCTCCTCCGACCTCGCGGTGCTCCGCGTGGACCCGGGCAGCGTCGGGTCCCTCCGCCCGCTGCGGCTGGCGGACTCGGACGACGTGCGGGTCGGCGACTCCGTGGTAGCCATCGGCCACCCCTTCGGCCTCGACCGAACCGCGACCGCGGGAATCGTCTCGGGGGTCGGACGCGAGATCCGCGCCCCTGACGGCTTCCAGATCGAGGAGGCGATCCAGACCGACGCTCCGATCAACCCCGGCAACTCGGGCGGACCGCTGCTCGACATCCGCGGCCGAGTAGTCGGCGTGAACGCCCAGATCGCCACCGCCGGCAACCGCGGCAACGTGGGGATCGGCTTCGCCGTCCCTGCGAACACGGTGCGAGACGTCGTGCCGCGGCTCAGCCGGGGCGAGCGGATCGTGCGGCCCTATCTCGGCGTCACTACCGCCCCGGCCCCCCAGGGCGCGGCGATTCAGGCCGTCCTTCCGGGCGGACCGGCTGAGCATGAGGGCCTGCGCGCGGGCGACGTCATCGTCGGCATCGACGGCCGGCCGGTCGACGAGCCCGAGGACGTGTCCGATGCCGTGTCGGCGCATCGTCCCGGCGACGAGATCGAGGTCGAGGTGATGCGCGACGGCAAGCGCCGCACGATCAGGGTCGAGCTCGAGACGCGCCCGCAGCGAACCCCGTGAGCTTTCAGGCGCCCTGGTTCCTGCTCCTCCTGCTGGCGCTGCCCCTGGCGGTCGCTGCCTACCTGCTCGTGGATCGCCACCGCCGCGCGGCGGCGGCGAGCTTTGCGTCGCCGCAGCTCCTCCCCTCCGTGGCTCCGCGGCGCCCGGGCTTCCGTCGACACCTCCCGATGGTCGTGTACGCGGTGGCGCTGACCGTCGCCACGATCGCTCTCGCCCGGCCGGAGGCGACCGTGGCCGTGCCCGAGGAGCGAGCATCGGTCGTGCTCGTCACCGACGTGTCCGGTTCGATGGAGGCACGCGACGTCGAGCCCTCGCGCGTCGACGCAGCGCGCGATGCCGCACTCCGCTTCCTCGACCGCACCCCCGGCCGCCTGCGCGTAGGGGCCGTCACCTTCAACCATTCGGTCCAGGCGATCGAGCCGCTGCGCGTGGAGCGCGACGAGGTGCGGGCACTGCTCGAACGGCTTCGTCCAAGCGGCGGCACCGCCACGGGCAACGCGCTGGCCGCCGCGCTCGCCCTCCTGGAACGCGGGGACGGGAAGCGTGCCAAGAGGCCGCCCGGGGCGATCATCCTGCTGTCCGACGGCGCCTCGACCCACGGGCGCGACCCGCTCCCCCTGGCGCGCCGCGCAGCTCGGCTCCGCATTCCCATCTACACCGTGGCCCTCGGGACCGATCGCGGCACGATCCAGGTCGAGCGGCGCGACGGGGAGACCGTGACCCGCCAGGTGCCCCCCGATCGCGAGACGATGCGCCGCATCGCGACCCTGAGCGGCGGACGCACGTTCGCAGCCGACGCGGGCGGCGAGCTGGCCACCGTTTACGAACGGCTCGGCTCGCAGGTGGCGACCCGCAAGGAACGCCGGCAGGTCACCGCCGCCTTCGCGGGCGGGGCAGCGGCCCTGCTGCTGCTGGGCGGTGCCCTTTCGCTCGGGTGGTTCGGCCGCCTGCCCTGAGCATCCACTAGTTTTCTCCCTGTGCGCGCCAGGCCAGTGGCCATCGCAACCGTGGCGGTCGTCGGCGTCGGGCTGTTCGGCAGCTCGGTCCACGGACTCACGCAGCTCGACGGCCGGCTCGCCGATCAGCGCGACCGGACGGCGCCGGCGGTCAGGCAGGAGCACCGCGCAGTCGACGTTCGCGACTGCCCGTGGCGGGACGGCCGGCGCCCGACGGAAACCGAACCGCAACTTTGAGCCCTCCCCCCTCGCGCGGTTCGATCGCGAGCGATCCGCCGTGAGCCTCGCCCACCGCGCGCACGATTGACAGGCCGAGGCCGGCGCCGCCTCCCTCGGCGCTGCGCTGGAGCCGCTCGAAGGGCTCGGCCAGCCGCCCAGCGGCGGCCCGCTCCACGAGCGGACCGCTGTTCTCCACCTCGAGCTCGGCAGCACCGTCCACGCCACGCGTCCGGACGGCGACGAAGCCGCCGGGCCGGTTGTAGCGCACGCCGTTCTCGAGGAGGTTGGCCACCAGGCGCTCGAGCAGCGCGGGGTCTCCTTCGATCACCGCGGGTTCGAGCTCGAGGGTCAGTCGCACGCTCTCGCTGGCTGCCGCGTCGGCCGTCATCTCGGCCGCGGCAGCGGCCGTCTCGGCGAGGTTCACGGGCCCGCTCTGCACGAGGCCGCGCTGGCTGCGCGCGAGGATGAGCAGGCTGGCGAGCAGCGCCTCGGTGCGGCGGCTGGCCTGCACCACCGAGGCCGCCATCCCTCGAAGCTCCTCGAGGTCCGGCTCGGGATTGGCCAACGCCACCTCGGCCTCGGAGCGGATCACGGTCAGGGGGCTGCGAAGCTCGTGGCTGGCGTTCGCGACGAAGCGGCGCTGTGCTTCGAACGAGTCGGCGAGGCGGTCGAGCATCGAGTTCAGGGTCTCCCCCAGCTCGCGCAGCTCGTCGTGCGGCCCGGCCGCGGGGATCCGCTCCCCGAGCCGCTCCTCCGACACCCGCCGTGCGGTGGCCGTGATGCGCTTGAGCGGGGCGAGCAGGCGGCCGGCCACCGCCCAGCCGATCACCGCCGCAACCAGGAGCACGCCGGCGAAGGCGACGAGATACTGGACCGCGACCTCCTCGAGCGCGTCGCTCGCGAGCGCGTCCGGCAGCGTGCGGTCGAAGTGACGGGCGAGCAGCCAGTAGCTCACTGCCAAGAGGACGCCGGTCGAGGCCGCCACGAGCAGGGCGTAGAGCGCGGTGAGGCGCGCCCGGATGGTGGGCCGCGGCCGTCTCATACGCGGTACCCGGCGCCCTTGACGGTCTCGACCACGGGCGGCTGTCCGAGCTTCCGGCGCAGCCGCAGCACCGTCATCCGCACCGAGTTCGTGAACGGGTCGGCGTTCTCGTCCCACACGCGCTCGACGAGCTCGTCGTTCGAGACAACCCCCCCGTCGGCGGCCATCAGCGCCTCCAGCACCGCGAACTCCTTGGGCGTCAGCTCGATCTCGCGGCCCCCGCGGGTGACGACGTGTCGAGCTGGGTCGAGCTCCACGTCGCCGGCGCGAAGCGTCGGCGGGCGCGCGGGGTTGGCGCGCCGGGCGAGGGCCTGCAGCCGGGCGACGAGCTCCGCGAAAGCGAACGGCTTGGGCATGTAGTCGTCCGCGCCCAGCGACAGGCCGTCCACGAGGTCGTCGACCCCGGACGCGGCGGTCAGCATCAGCACGCGCCTGTCCGGCTCCTCCTCGCGCAGGGTGCGGCAGACCTCGTCGCCGTGGAGCAGCGGAAGGTCGCGGTCGAGCACGACGACGTCGTACGGGTAGAGGCGCGCCTTGTCCAGCGCCGAGGCGCCGTCATAGGCAACGTCGACGGCCATTCCCTCTCGACGCAGGCCGCGGGCCACGGCGTCGGCCACCCGGCGTTCGTCCTCGGCGACGAGCACGCGCACCCCACCGAGGGTAATGGCTTCGGCCGGACCCACCCGATGGGGCGGCCGTTATCCGCCGGTGACAGCCCACCGCCTACCGTGGACGGCCATGGACGAGATGCGAAGTCACGACGAGCCACGCGAGGCGCTCGAGGGGGCGCTCTACGAGATCAAGCAGGTCATCATCGGCCAGGACGCGATGCTCGAGCGCGTCATGGTGGCGCTCCTGACCGGCGGCCACGTGCTGCTCGAGGGCGTGCCGGGGCTCGCCAAGACACTAACCATCAAGACGCTCGCCTCCGTGGTCGGCGGCACCTTCCGGAGGATCCAGTTCACGCCCGACCTCGTGCCGTCCGACCTCGTGGGCACGCGCATCTACCGGCCCGACTCGGGGACGTTCGACACCGAGCTCGGACCGGTGTTCGCCAACTTCCTGCTCGCGGACGAGATCAACCGCGCGCCCGCCAAGGTCCAGTCCGCGCTGCTCGAGGTGATGCAGGAGGAGCAGGTCACGATCGGGGGGGACACGCATCGCGTGCCGCTCCCCTTCCTGGTGCTCGCGACGCAGAACCCGATCGAGTCCGAGGGCACCTATCCGCTCCCGGAGGCGCAGGTCGACCGCTTCCTCATGAAGATCCTGGTCGACTATCCCGCGCCCGGCGACGAGGCCGCGGTGGTGGAGAGCTCGCTCGTCCCACGTGCCGACATCGGTGTGCGGCTGAGCGCCGCCGACCTGCTGCGCTTCCGCGACCTCGTGCGCGACGTGTTCGTCGACCGCGAGGCGATCGAGTACGCCGTCGCGCTGGCCGACGCCACCCGGCGCCCGGGCCGGCATGGCCTGAGCGACGTGCAGCCGCTCTTGAGCTACGGCGCGAGCCCGCGCGGCCCGATCGGCCTCGTTCAGTCCGCTCGAGCGCTCGCCCTTCTTCGCGGCCGGCGTCACGTTCTGGTGAGCGACATCCGCGACCTCGCTCCAGAGGTGCTGCGGCACCGGCTCGTCCTGAGCTACGAGGGCCTCAGCGAGGGTGTGAGCGCGGACGAGCTGCTCCACCGGGTGCTCGATACCGTGCCGGAGCCCGACCTCGATCCTCCGCGGACGGCCGGGGAGCCACTGGCGGCGTGACCGCCCCCGGCGCTCTGAGCCCGCCGGCCGGGCGCCAGGGCGGCGGGAAGGTCCCGGCCGCTCTGGTCGAGGCGCTCGACCTCAGCTTCGTCCGTCGCGCGGGAGGCGTGCTCGCCGGCGAGCACCGCTCGGCCGGGGTGGGCGCCGGGACCGAGCTGGCGCAGCTGCGTCCCTACCAGCCGGGCGACGACGTCCGCCAGCTGGACCCCTCCGCCACCGCCAGGACGGGCTTCCCGCACGTCCGCCAGCAGGTGCCCGAGCGACTGCTCACCACCTGGCTGGCGGTCGACGTCTCGGCCTCGATGGCCTTCGGCACGTCGGACCGGCTGAAGAGCGACGTCGCCGAGGGAGTTGTCGACGTCGTCGGCACGCTCGCCGTTCGGCGGGGCGGCAAGGTCGGGCTCTTGACATATGGCGCCCCCGTGTCGCGGCTCCTGCCGCCGCGCGGAGGTCGCGGGGCCCGCATCGGGCTTAGGCGGGCCCTCGCCGAGGGCGTGGCGCCCGACGGCACCGCCGGCGAGCCGCTCGAACGGACGGTCCTCCGACTCGGTCGCCTGGCGCGCCTGACCAGCCTCATGGTCCTGATCTCCGACTTCGCGGGCCCGCCCACCTGGGCGCGACCGGTGGCGGCGCTCGCCGCCCGGCACACTGTCCTGGCCGTCGAGATCCGCGATCCTCGCGAGGGGGCACTGCCCGCCGTGGGCCGCCTAACGATGGTCGACCCGGAGACCGGCGCCCGGATCGAGGTCGACACCAGAAGCCGCCGCCTGCGCGAGGACTACGCCCGGGCCGCCGCCGAGGAGCGCGACGCTGTGGCGACGGCGTTCCGCCGCGCGGCGGCGGAACACGTCGTCCTGTCGACGGAGGGCTCGTGGGCGCGCGAGCTGTGCCGGAGGTTGGCGTGAGCTTCGCCGCCGGGGCGCCTGGGCCGACGCGTTCGACCTTTCGCGGCCTTATCCGGCAAAAGGTCGAACGGGTGGCGTCCGCTGGGGTTCGGAGCCCGAGGTTGGCGTCCCCGGCGGTTCGGGGCGACCGGAGGATCCCGTGAGCTTCGCCGCTCCGATCTTCCTGGCCGCGCTCGCGCTGGTACCGCTGGTCCTCTTGGCGCATACGGCCCTTCGACGGCGCGCGCGTCGCTACGCGGTCCGTTTCCCCGGAGTGCCCACGCTCGCGCCGCTGCTCCCTCGCGTCTCGCCATGGCGTAGGCGCATCCCGCTCGCACTCTTCCTGGCCGCTTTGACCGCCCTCGCCCTCGCCCTCGCCCGCCCGCACGCAACCGTTGCGGTGCCTCGCCAGCAGGCCTCCGTCGTGCTGGTGAACGACGTCTCGCGCTCCATGCTCGCCACCGACGTCGACCCGAGCCGCATGGAGGCAGCGCGCGACGCCGCGCTGCGCTTCCTCGCGCAGCTCCCCAAGGAGGCCCTCGCGGGCGCGGTTGCGTTCTCCGAGGAGCCGCACACGATCGAGCCGCCGACCGACGACCGGGCTCAGGTCGAGGCGATGATCGAGGGCCTATCGGCCGACGGGGGCACCGCCACCGGCGACGCGCTCGCCGCGGCGCTGACGCTCGTCGACGGACGCGGCGAGGAGCGCGTGCCCGCGGCGATCGTGATGCTCTCAGACGGCAAGGCCACCACCGGGCGCGACCCCCTCCCGGTGGCCCGCGCGGCCCGCCGGCTGCACGTTCCGATCCACACGGTCGCGCTCGGCACCGAGGGCGCCGTCATCGAGGTACCCGGAGGCGGCCTGTTGCCCGTTCCGCCGGACCCGGAGACGATGCGCCGCATCGCCGAGCTCTCCGGCGGCCGCAGCTTCCAGGTCGACGACGCCGACGAGCTCGGCAGCATCTACGAGCAACTGGGCTCTCGCGTGGCGACGAAGAAGGAGCGCCGCGAGGTGACGTCTGCCTTCGCCGCCGGCGGCGTCGTGCTGCTGCTGGCCGCGGCGGCCTTCGGCCTCAGGGCGACGGCGCGGCTGCCCTGAGGCCGCCGGGCAACGTAGTCGTTCCCCGGGTGACGTGAAGCGCTCGGAGTCTCCTCGGTTGACTGCTGACCGATGAGCCCGGGATACTTCCGGCCGTGCGATCCCGAGTCACACTCGCCGCTGCCCTGGTGGCCGTCGCCTCCGCCTGCCTGGCGCCTCCCGCGCTTGCCGGAGGGGTTACGAAGGCCGGCCTTCAGCGCCAGCTCGACGCCCTGGTGGCGGCGGAGGGCGGGCCTCCGGGCGCGATCGTGACGCTCCGCCGCGGCCCGCGGATCGAGACGCTGAGCTCCGGGGTGGCCGACGTCCGGACGCGCAGAAAGCCCCGCGCCACCGACTACATGCGGATCGCGAGCGTGGCCAAGGCGTTCAGCGGCGCGGTCGCGCTGCGCCTGGTGGCGCGTGGGAAGCTCGAGTTGAGCGACACAATCGGCGAGCGGCTGCCCAGTCTCCCCTCCGGTTGGTCCGCCGTGACGCTGCGTCAACTGCTGAACCACACCAGCGGCGTGCCCGATTACACAGAGTCGGACGGCTTCAGGATGCAGATCGAGACCGATCCCAAGGGCCACCTCTCGCCTGCGACGGTCCTCAGCTGGGTCGAGAAGGACCCGCTCGTCTTCACTCCGGGCAGCCGCTACCAGTACTCGAACAGCGACAACATCGTGGTCGGCCTGATGGCCGAGCGAGTCACCGGTAGGCCCTACGGCCGCCTACTGCGAGAGATCGTCTTCAAGCCGCTTGGGCTGAGGCGCACGAGCCTCCCGACCAAACCACCGATTCCGCGGCCGTTCATCCACGGCTATATGGTCCAGCCGGGCTCGGCGCCCGAGGACGTGAGCACGTTCCTCAACCCGTCGGGCGCGTGGGCCTCCGGCGGCATCGTGTCGACGCCCAAGGACCTCGGCACGTTTATCCGCGGCTACCTGGGGGCCCGCCTCTTCCCGGCATCGCTGCAACGGCGTCAACTGCGCTTCGTCGCGGGCGGCGAATCGAGTCCGCCGGGGCCCGGCAGGAACTCCGCCGGCCTCGCCGTCTTCCGCTACCGCACCAGGTGCGGCACGGTCTACGGCCACACCGGCAACTTCCCCGGCTACGTCCAGTTCGCGGCGGCGACGCGCGACGGCAGTCGAGCGGTCACAACGTCGCTCAACATCCCCGCGCCAACCGGCGCCCTCCTCGCGCGCCTGCGCGCGATGCAGGAGACCGCGGTCTGCCTGCTGCTGCGGTCGAAGTAACCGCCTCTGCGGAAGTGACCCCCGGTAGTGGGGGTCGTACATGTCGAGGTGGAGACCGGCCACGACTGCCGACAGCGGCGTAAAAACGTCGCTCGGATGCGGCGTCCTGAAGCTCCGGGGGTGGGAATCGAACCCACAACCTCTCGATTAACAGTCGAGCGCTGCTGCCAGTTGAGCTACCCCGGACCGTGTTCTGCCTGCGGACTACCCCGGAGAAGGTAGCGGCCTCAGGCGGCCTTGACGATACCCGCCTCCAGCTCCGAATGGCAGTTGGCGCACAGGAGAATGCACTTGGCGGCCTCCCTCCGGACGGCCTCCAGCGACCGGGTCAGACCGCGATCAGCGAGCCCGAACTCCTTCTCCTCGCCGTCGCGATGGTGAAACTGGAGCGCGCCGGCCCAGCGGTCATAGCCGCAGATCTCGCAGCGACCGCCCGCTTCCTGGACAAGGATCTCCTTTAGTTTGCGCCGCCTGCGCGACACGGCCTCGGATCGACATCGGAGGCAACGGTATATGCCTCTCTGCTCGAGCCAGAACTCCGTGATGCCGTGGCGAGCGCACTCCATCACCCTGCGATCGGGGTGGACGCCTCTCACGCCCTGGGAGTTCTCGCGCCGTGCCCGGTGCGTGCGTAGGTCGTGTTTGCGCAGCCAGTGCCGCACCGTGGACTGGCTGAGTCCGAGCCACTCGGAGATCTCCCGAGTCGAGAGACCTTCGGCGACGAGAGCCGCCAGCGTGTCGCGATCGATCCCTCCCTTCGGCGCGTGACGGTCGCGGTGAACGGCCGCCAGACCGTGCCTCTTCACCCAGTAGCTGACCGTCGAGGGGTGACGCCCGGCCAGCGCAGCGATCCGCTCAAGCGAGAGCCCTCGCCTCAGATAGGCCTCGAGCACAAACGCATCCATACCCCGAACACTAGTTCGGGTCCCGGACGGAAACGTCAGGCCTCGTCCGCCGTCCCCGCCAGCCGGTCTGCCCCGCCGGAGCTCTTCAGCATCGCCAGGGTCTTCGACTCGATCTGTCGGACTCGCTCGCGGGTCACGCCCACCTCGTGGCCGATGTCCTCGAGGGTCATCGGGCCCTTGTCGCCGAGGCCGTAGCGGAGCTCGATTACGCGGCGCTCGCGCCAGGGCAGCGAGTCGAGGACGTCCTGGAGGTCGCGGTCGCGGATGCGGTTGGCGACGATCTCGAGCGGGCGGTCGGTGGCCGAGTCCTCGATGAAGTCGCCAAGCGACGCGTCGCCCTCCTCGCCGCCGACGGGCGCCTCGAGCGAGACGGGCTCCTGCCCGAGCTTCAGGATCTCCTCGACCTTGCTCGCCGGCATCTCGACCAGCTCGCCGATCTCGTCCGGCGTGGGCTCGCGGTTGTGCTGCTGCATGAACGCCCGCTTCGCCCGCGCCACCCGGTTCATCCGCTCGACCATGTGGACCGGGATGCGGATCGTGCGCGACTGGTCGGCGAGGGCGCGCGTGATCGCCTGCCGGATCCACCAGGTCGCGTACGTGGAGAACTTGAAGCCCCGGCGCCAGTCGAACTTCTCGACGGCCCGGATGAGGCCCAGGTTGCCCTCCTGAATCAGGTCCAGCAGCGTCAGGCCGCGGCCGGTGTAGCGCTTCGCGATCGAAACCACCAGGCGCAGGTTCGCTTCGATCAGCCCGTTCTTCGCCGACATGTCGTTCGCCTCGATGCGCTTGGCGAGGCGCACCTCGTCTTCGCGCGTCAGCAGCGGCACCCGGCCGATGGTGCGCAGGTAGAGGCGCACGGCGTCCTCCGCCCCCTGCTCGGGCGGCGGAACGGGCAGGCCCGAGGTGACGACACCGCCCTCGTCATAGAGGTCCGCCGGCTCCTCCTCGTGCTCCTCGACCTCGTCGTGGAATTCGGGCGGATCGGGCCCCCGATTGTGCTGATAGACGCGCTCACTCATGCGGTCTGCCCCATCACGGTATCCATCTCGCGCCGAATCTCCTGCCTCGCGCCCGCCAGCTGGCCCACTCTGGCGAGGTCGGAGTCGTTCGCCGCGCGCCGGATCTCGCGCTCGATACGACGCTGCTCGAGCTGGAGAAAGCTCATCCGCAACGCCGGTTCGGTGGCCTCAGCCTGCTCCTGGGCCGCCATCGCGACGCCGGTGATGAGGGCCGCAACCGCGGGGTCATCCTGGGGCAGCTCGGCGAGCGGATCGTCGAAGCGGGACACAAAGTGCTCGCGAGCCTCGCGGGTGGCCGCGGACGAAAGGTGGTCGTCCGAGAGACGGCGGAGATAGTCCTGGCCGAGCTCGCCGCTAGCCAGACACATCGCGAGGAAGGCGCGCTCCGCCGCGAGGGCCACCTCCCCGGGCGAGCTCCCCGCGCGAAGGACCGGCTGCCCGGCCGCGTCGGCAGATGCGCCCGCGCGAGGGGCGCCGGGGGATGCGCTCGCAAAACGGGCGTCGGGGGGCGCGCTCGCGCCACGGGCGGGGGCCGCGGCTGCCGTTACATAACCCACCGGCACATCGAGCCGATCCGCGACCTCGCGGACAAGTGCGTCCCGCGATGCAGTCCTGTCCGGTACGACTGCGATCAACCTCCGTGCCTCCTCGAGCGCCCGGTCTCTTCCCGCGGGCGTGTCGAGATCAGCATCGGCAAGTACCCGGCGAACCTGAAATTCGATAATCCCCATCGCGCGCTCCATCTGTTCCTGGAACGCACGTACCCCCCCATGAGTTACGAAATCAGCGGGGTCCTTGCCCTCCGGCAGCTCGGCGACGCGCAACTCCACTCCACGGTCCTCGGCCGCCCGCGCGGCGCGGAGCATGGCCTCCTGGCCCGAGCGGTCGGCATCGAGCGCGAGCACGACGAGCGGGGCGCTTCGCGCCAACTCCGCAAGCTGCTCCTGGGTGAGGGCGGTGCCCATGATCGCCACTGACTCGCGAATCCCGGCCTGATGCAGGGCCAGCACGTCCGTATAACCCTCTACCACGACGATCCGACCGCTCTTTGCAGCCTCCCTGCGGGCAAGGTCGATCCCGAACAGCTGGCGGCCCTTGTGGTACAGCTCGTTCTCCGAGGTGTTGAGGTACTTGGGCCCGCGCCCCTCCGCCATCGCGCGTGCGCCGAAGCCGAGCACCCGCCCGCGGGCGTCGGCGAGGGGGAACATGATCCGGCCGCGGAAACGGTCGTAGAGCGCGCCGCCCCGGCCGCGCTGCGCGAGCCCTGCGGCCACCAGCTCCTCCGCCGAGAAGCCGCCCTGTTGCGCGCCGACGATCATGCGGTCCCACGCACTCGGGGCGTAGCCCACCCGAAACTCCCTGGCGATCGACTCGGAGAGCCCGCGTCCGGCCAGGTACTCACGCGCGCGCTTCGCCTCGTTCGAGTCCCACAGGTACGCCGCATAGAAGCGCGCGGCCCGCTCGAGCAGCGCGTGGAGGCGCTCGCGCCGGCGCCGGCGCTGCTCGGCCGCCGGGTCGTCCTCCTCCCGCTCGAGGCGGACGCCGTAGCGCTCGGCGAGCGTCTCGACCGCCTCCGGGAAGTCGAGCGCCTCGGTCTCCTGGACGAAGCCGATCGCGTCGCCGCCCACTCCGCAGCCGAAGCAGTGGTAGAGCCCCCGCTCCGGATCGACCGAGAACGAGGGCGTGCGCTCGTCGTGGAAGGGGCACAGCCCGGTCCAACGCGAGCCGACGCGGCGAAGGTCGGTCTTGGCGCCAACCAGCTCGGCCATGTCGACCGCCTGGCGCACCCTCTCGATCGAGTCCTTGGTGAAGAGCGCCATCGCGTCAGACCACTCAAGGCCCCTGCGGCAGCGACATGTCCGAGAAGGCGCGGATGGCGAACCGGTCGGTCATCCCGGCAAGCCAGTCGATCACGCGCTCCCGATCTGACGCGCCCTCGACGACCGCGGGCGGCGGTGCATCGACGTAGTGGTCGAACAATGCACGCAGCATGCGCTCGACGCGCGGCTTCTCCGGCTGGGCGTCGGGAGCGAGGTAGACCCGGTCGAACATGAACTCCCGCAGGCGGAGCATCGCGCCGCCGACCTCGTCGCCCTGGACGATGTCGCCGGCCGCCTCGGAGCGATCGAGCAGATCGACCACGAGGGTCTCGATCCGCTCCGATCCCGTCGAGCCGAGCAGCTCGACCTCCGCCTGCGGCAGGTCCTCGAAGCGCAGGACGCCCGCGCGGAGCGCGTCGTCGATGTCGTGGTTGATGTAGGCGATCCTGTCTACTACTCGTACGACCCGTCCCTCGAGCGTCGCCGGCGGCTTGGGGCCGGTGTGGCGCAGGATGCCGTCGCGGACCGGCTCGGTCAGATTCAGGCGCTCTATTTTCTCCACCACGCGTAGTGAATGCTCGTTGTGGCGGAAGGCCGTCCCCCAGTGCCGGCGCGAGCGCTCGTCGAGCACCTGCTCCCCGATGTGGCCGAACGGTGGGTGGCCAAGGTCGTGCCCGAGGCCGATCGCCTCGGTGAGGTCCTCGTTCAGGGCCAGCGCCCGCGCCGCGTTTCGGGCGATCCCGCAGGTCTCGAGCGTGTGGGTGAGTCGCGTGCGGTAGTGGTCGCCCTCCGGCGCGATGAAGACCTGGGTCTTGTGCTTCAGGCGCCGGAACGCCTTGGAGTGCACGACGCGGTCGCGGTCGCGCTGGAAGGGCGTGCGGTGGTCGGAGTCGGGTTCGGGCTCCTTACGGCGCCCCGGATACGAGCGCGCGGCGAGCGGCGAGAGCGACTCCTCCTCGAGCCGCTCGATCCGCTCGCGGAACGAGGTGCGGGCGAGCTGGGCCATGCACGGCCGATTGTGTCAAGCATCGCGGCGCACCCGGCCGAGCCGGGCGCTTGCGCAAAGCATCGCGGCGCATCCGGCCGAGCCGGGCGCTTGCGCAACGCCATCGCGGCGCACCCGGCCGAGCCGGGTTCTTGCCCAAAGCCCCCACGCGGGCGGCCACTCACCCTCCGGGGATGGGAAGCCAGCCGGGGCCGTAGTCGATGCGCACCGGTACCTCCCCGCCGGGGGTGAGTCGCCAGGCCACGCTGAGCGGTGCCGTCTTGCCCGGCCGAAGGCGCAGCTCCCGGCCGGTGCGCTCGAGCTCGGACTCCGGCAGGCCGCCCGGAGGCGGCCGGGTGGGCGGGTACAGGGCGTGTATGTACCCGCGTATGAACGTGGCGTTCCCGCGCAGGGCGTCGCCGTCCTCGTCCACGGCTCGAACATCGGTCGCGACGACCTTGATCTGTCGCAGGGAGTCGTTGCGGACCTTCCCGACGAGAACGCGGTCGCGCGGCAGCGTCGCCTCGCGGTACACCTTCGGCGGCGTCGCCCACACGAGGTCGCCCACCCCCATCCCCTCGTCGTCCGAGCAGGCGAGCGGCAACGCCGCGGTGAGCGCGAAACCCGCGCCGAGCGCCAGCGCTCTGAGTCGCATAATGCCGCCCCCCAAGCCACGCTTGCGCGGCGGCATTACCCTGGCTCGGCGGGCCGCGTGAACCAGTCGCAGCCGACGGGATCCGGGTTCGTCATCGGATCCCAGGTTGCGCAGGCGAACAGCGAGGCCTGCTTCTGACCGTTGCCGGTGCTGTCGGGGCTGCCCGCCGGGCAGGCGAAGAGCGTCATCGGGTCGCTCGTGAAAGCGCCCCCGCGCGGGCCGTTGTTGCCCGACCAACAGTTGCCGTGGCCCTCCCCGTCCCACCAGAAGTCCACGCCGTTTGGATCGCGGCGGCCGTCCGGGCGTACGCCCATCCGGTTTCCGACGTACTGGTTCTGGTGCGAGGTCTCGTACGAGCTAACCGGGGCCGACTGGCCGGTGGGGTCTTCGCCTCGAAGCTCGCCCGGCACCCAGAACAGCATCGTCCCGCGGCGCCAGTTGTCGTAGATCCAGTTCGCCTTGAAGATGTTGCCGTTGCCGCCGCCCGTCACGATGCCGGTGCCGACCGGCGCCTGGAAGGTCGGGCAGACGCGGCGCGGGTCGCGCCGCTCGATCGGAGTGTTCTGGCAGTAGGCGTCGCGCTTGTCGTTGAAGAGATCGGCGTTATTCGAGTAGATCCGGTTCCGCTCCCACTTCGAGCAGTCCTGCGGCATGCCGGGGTGACCGCCCGAGAACGAGTCCATCGTGATGCCGGCGGAGTTGTGGTGGAAGCTCGAGTCGTGGGTGTAGACACCGTTGCCCGCGGTGCCCGACCAGCCGATCGTGTTGCCGTACGACTCGGAGTTCTTCACCTCGATCCCGTGGCGCCGGCAATGGCCCTCGGGCCCCGAGCCCGGGTAGATGCCCGAGTCGCCCGACCCGTAGGCCTTCACCCGGTTGTAGACGCCGTTGTCCGATGTGAAGGTGAGGAAGCCGTACTCGCGGCTCCATCGCGACACGATCTTCTCCAGCCGGAACCCGTTCGTCTCGATCACGTAGACGTTGTTGAAGTCCGAGTACTGCACGAGGAAGTTCCGCAGCACGATGCCGTCGGCGCGGTCGGCACGGAACACGTTGAGCTTCGCGCCCGCCTTGTTGCCGAAGCCGGCGCCGATGACCTGTACGTCGCTCGGCCGCTGTCCCGTGCCCTCGATCTGGAGGTTGCACTTGTCGTCGCAGCGGCGGTCGGGATCGTCGTCGTCGCCCGTGATGGCGATCAGATTCTGCGAGTTCGGGCAGTCGCGCTGGTAGGCGTAGCTCTTCGTCCCAGGCTCCTCGCCTTGGTATTGGTCGCCCTGGCAGCGAGGATCGTCGTTCGGCACACGCCGGCTCGGCTCCTCGCGGTAGACGCCCGGAAGGACCAGGATCCGGTAGTTCGACTTCGCGCGGTTCACCGCCGCCTGGATGTGCTCGAAGCGGCAGCGCCGCAGCAGACGCAGGTTCTTGCGCCGCGTGCCGCCGCGGAGCCGGCGCTCGATCCGCCTCCTCGAGTCCGGCTTGCAGACCACGAGCGACGGCCCCGTGGTGCGGTACTTCGGAACCTTCCCGAGCGTGTGGTCGGGGAAGAATGCGTACCGCTCGGCGTGGCCGTAGGCGGAGCCGGCGACAAAGCCGAGCGCGGCGAGGACCAGCAGGGCGGGTAGAAGCCGGCGCATCCCGGCGCGGCACCCTACACAAAGCTGGACATATGTGCAACTCTTCCCCCTACCATGGCTCCCGTGGCGGTGGAGAGGCGCCAGCCGCGCGGCGAGCGCCGCCGCGCGGCGATCCTCGCGGCTGCGCTGCGGGTGATCGCCGAGCGCGGCGTCGCGGCGACGACTCACCGGGCGGTCGCCGAGGTCGCCGGCGTTCCCACCTCGACCACGACCTACTACTTCAATTCTCTCGACGAGCTCCTCGACGAGGCGTTGCTCCTGTTCGTGGGCGGGGAGGCCGAGCGGCTCCGAGCCGTCGCACACGAGCTCGAGGGCCGGCGCGTACCGCCGGCCGAGGTCGCGCGCGTGCTCCTCGCGGAGCTGCGGGCAGGCCGCGGCTCGAATGACGTGGCGCAGTTCGAGCTCTACCTCGAGGCGTCGCGCAGGCCTTCGCTGCGCGAGGCCGCCCGCGCCTCGCTCGACCTCTACGCGGAGGTCGCCGAGACCGCTTTGCGAGCGGCCGGTTCGCCGCGCCCCGAGGAGGGCGCCCGCATCTTCGTCGCTCTCGTGGACGGCCTGGGCCTGCACCGCATCGCGAGCGGCGCCGACCAGGACGTGGAGCGCGCCCTGCTCGCGCTCTTCATCCCTTTCGCGATGGACGAGGCCGAGCTCAGGACGTGGCGGGATCGGCTATCGCCGCCTGGGCCGCAGCCACGCGGGCGATCGGCACCCGGTAGGGCGAGCAGCTGACGTAGTCGAGCCCGGCCAGCTGGAAGAACGCAATTGAGTCGGGATCGCCCCCGTGCTCGCCGCAGATCCCCAGCTTCAGCTCCGGCTTCTCCTCCCGCCCAGTCCAGGCGGCGAGGCGCACAAGCCAGCCGACGCCCGGCTTGTCGATGGTTTCGAAGGGGCTGCGGTCGACCACCTTGGTCTCCACGTAGCGGTTCAGGAAGCGGCCTTCCACGTCGTCGCGCGAGAACCCGAGCGCGGTCTGGGTCAGATCATTCGTACCGAACGAGAAGAAGTCCGCCTGGCTCGCGATCCTGTTGGCGACGAAGCAGGCCCGCGGCAGCTCGATCATCGTGCCGATGGAGAGGTCGAGCTCGTCGGCCGACTCATCGCCCGCCACGCGCTCGACCAGGCCGCGCATCAGCTCAAGCTCCCGCTCGTAGGCCACCAAGGGGATCATGATCTCGACCTCCGGGGCCGTCCCCGTCCGCTCGCGCACCGCGAGGGCCGCCCGCAGGATGGCCCGCGCCTGCATCTCGTAAATCTCCGGATGCAGGATCCCGAGCCGCACGCCGCGGGTGCCGAGCATGGGGTTCGTCTCGGCGAGGCTGTGGATCCGATCGAGGGTGTGCTCGAGCTCCCGCTCGTTGCCGGTCCCTTCGATCCTCGCCCGCTCCAGCTCCTGCGCGACCTCCTCGGCCTGCGGCATGAACTCGTGGAGAGGCGGATCGAGCAGCCGGATCGTGACCGGCCGGCCCTTCATCTCGTCGAAGAGCCCCTCGAAGTCCTCTTGCTGGAGCGGCAGCAGCTCCTCGAGGGCGGCGCGGCGCTCGTCCTCCGTCTCGGCCATGATCATCGTGCGCATCTTCGACGCTCGATCCGCGGCTATGAACATATGCTCGGTGCGGCACAGGCCGACGCCCTCGGCGCCGAACTCGCGGGCCTTGGCAGCGTCCTCGGGGGTGTCGGCGTTCGTGCGCACGCCCAAGGTCCGGAGCTCGTCGGCCCAGCGGAGCACGGTCTCGAACTCGTCGCTCACGGTGGGATCCTCGAGCGGTACGTCGTCCGTCGTGACCACGCCGGCGCTGCCGTCGATCGCGATCAGGTCGCCCTCGCCGAGCTTCGTCCCGTTGGCGCTCAAGGTCTTCGCATGCAGGTCGATCTCGAGCGTCCCCGCCCCGGAGACGCAGGGCTTGCCCATCCCGCGCGCGACCAGCGCCGCGTGGCTGGCCTTGCCGCCTTCGCTCGTCAGGATCCCCTTCGCGGCATGAAAGCCGGCGACGTCGTCGGCCTCCGTGAACGGCCGCACCAGGATCACGTCGCGACCCCCTTCCGCCGCGGCCACGGCGTCCTCTGCGGTGAAGACGATCGCGCCCTTCGCGGCGCCCGGCGAGGCGGCCACCCCCTCCGCCAGCACCTCGTAGTCGGCGTCGCGGGAGAAGCCCGGGTGCAGAAGGGCGTCGAGGCGCCCGGCGTCGATCGTCGCGATCGCCTGTCTCGTGTCGAGCAGCCGCTCCCTCACCGCATCCACGGCGAACCGCACCGCCGCCTGGGCCGGCCGCTTCGCGGTGCGCGTCTGGAGCATGTAGAGGCGCCCCTCCTCCACCGTGAACTCGGTGTCCTGCATGTCGCCGTAGTGGCGCTCGAGCGTGCGGAGGATCTCCATCAGCTCCTCGTATGCCCGCGACATCAGGCTCTCCAGCTCGTGCAGGTCGCGCGGGGTCCTCACGCCCGAGACGACGTCCTCCCCCTGGGCCTTCGGAAGGAAGTCGCCGGATGGCCGCGGCTCCCCCGTGATCTCGTCGCGCGAGAACGCGACCCCGCTGCACGAGGTGTCCCCCTTGTTGCCGAACACCATCTGCTGGACGTTCACCGCCGTCCCCCATTCGTCGGGGATGCGGTTGATGCGCCGGTACTCGATCGCCCGGGCCCCCAGCCACGAGTCGAACACCGCACGGATCGCCTGGCGCAGCTGATCGCTCGGATCCTGAGGGAACTCCTCGCCCGTCTCCTCCCGGAACAGCTCCCTGAAGCGCTCGGTCAGAGCCTTGAGGTCGTCCGTGACGAGCTCAACGTCCTCGCTCACGCCCGCCTCCTCCTTGCGCTCCCTGATCAGGTCCTCGTACCGCTCGCCCGCGATCCCGCGGCAGACGTTGCCGAACATCTGACAGAAGCGCCGGTAGGAGTCCCAGGCGAAGCGCTCGTTCTCGGTCGCGCCCGCGAGCCCCTCCACCGACTCGTCGTTCAAGCCAAGGTTGAGGACCGTGTCCAGCATGCCGGGCATCGACTCGCGGGCGCCGCTTCGGACAGA
The DNA here is from genome assembly GCA_036519295.1 of Thermoleophilaceae bacterium. Lineage (GTDB taxonomy): Bacteria > Actinomycetota > Thermoleophilia > Solirubrobacterales > Thermoleophilaceae > JACVRW01. Next base: position 50,437 of record DATDLN010000237.1, on the reverse strand, counting down.
CACGAGCAGCGGGTCGTCCGCCTCGCCGAGCCGCCTGCCGGCCTGCTCCTCGAGCCGCCCGAGGGCCTCCCAGAGCTGGTCCTCGAGCCCGTCCGGGAACTCGCGCTCGGCCTTCATGTACGCCACACAGGCCTCGGTCGTGATCGTGAACCCCGCCGGCACCCGCTCCGCGCCCAGCACCCGCGTCATCTCGGCCACGTTCGCGCCCTTGCCGCCCAAGAGTTCGCGCATGTCCTTCGAGCCCTCGGCGAAGTCGTAGACGAGTTTCGTACCCGCCGCTACCGCCATGCCTGGATCGTATTGCGCCGCCGCCTGCGTCGCCAATGACGACCGCGCAGTGCCGGGCTCAGGCCGGCACGTGGTGAACGTCGGCGCACCGTTGCGCGCGAGCTCGGCCGCGGCGAAGAGGCCAGAAGGTCCTGCGCTCCAGGCGCTCCGCCCGGTGAGGGACTGATACGCCCGTCAGCCTGGTCGGCGGCCCCGGACCTGATGAATGCGAGCCTGGTAGAAGACCCGCTTTGGATCGCGAGCGGCGCGCTCCACTCCTTCGCGGATCTCGTCGAGCTCGGAGGCGGTCGCGGCACCGGAAGTGAGGATCGCCTCGCGCATGTTGTCGACCAGCTCGGCGAGGAAGATCTTGTCCTGCGCAGTCCTCATCGGGTTCTCGACCGTAACCTCGCCCACCTCCGTGAGCCCGGCGGCGGCAAACAGCGCCGGCAGTCGCGGTCCGATTGTCGGGTCGCCCCCGCGCGCACGAACGGTGGCGCTGTAGACGTCCTGCAAGCGGTCGAGGGCCGGTGCCGGCGGCTCGGAGCGCAGGGTGCCGGTGAAGAGATCCTCGATGGCCACGAAGCCGCCTGGGCGAACCGCGGACCGCATCGCGCGCAGCGCCGCGGAGGGATCCGGCAGGTGACTCAGCAACAGCCGAGCGTAGGCGAGGTCGAAGACGTCACGCGCAGGCGGCTCGGTGGCATCGGCCCGGATGAACTCCGCGGTCAGGCCAGCCTCCCGCGCCGACCGACCGGCGATTGCCAGCGCCTGCTCGTCGATGTCGATCCCCACGGCCCGCCCGGCCGGCCCGACCGCCCTGGCAAGCTCAAGGGTCACCTGCCCGTCCCCGCAGCCCACATCGAGACACGCCCACCCGGCGCGCAGGCCCAGGCGTGAGAGAAACGCGCCGGTCGCCTCCGCCATCACCCGCGCCTGGCGCGCGAGGCGGTCGGCGTCGGCGCGACCGCCCTCGATCGCGTAGCCGCGCCCACCATCGCCGGCACCGGATCTCAGCGGCCCGGACACCGCCTTTCCAGACGTTCGCACTGTGGCATCGGCTCTAGAGGGTCTCATCCCCCACGGGACGGACACCGCGGCCTGGCCAGAAGCTCTGCGACGGTGCGGTTGCGCGTTATGTGACTCATGTCGCGGTAGGGCTGCTCGCACGGAGGTAGCGTCGTCACTGGATGGACTCCGCCTGGCGCGCCTCGATATCGCTGCCTCCCCCTGTTCGGAGGGGGCCCGGCAGCGCCCCTGCTCGGTCCAATGGGGACGGCCGCCGGCGGTAATGGTCCAGTACGCCAACCGGAAGGGAGCCGCATGTACCCCACCAACGCCTACAACATCCGCCAGGCCACGGACGCGGACGAGTCCGCACTGAGCCGGCTCGCCGAGCTCGACAGCCGGCGGCCGCTCTCGGCGCCCGCGCTGATCGGAGAGATCGACGGTAAGCCCGCCGCCGCGGTTTCCCTGACCGACGGGCGCGTGATCGCCGACCCGTTCCAGCAGACCGCCGTCCTGACGCAGATACTGCGCATGCGTTTCGGCGCCCTGCGAGCCTCCTCGCAGACGCCCTCACTGCCCGACCGTCTGGGCGCAGCGCTCGCCCCCTTCCGCGAGCGGGCCACCGAGGCCTGAGCGAGCAGCATCTCGCCCCCCCGCCGGCTCCACCACCGGCGGGGGGGCGAGTTGCCTTCGCCTGACTCGAACGCGCGCGAAGGGGACTTGCCCCCGACGGGACTTGTCCCTACGGTCGGCCGGCGGCCGGCTCACGCCCAGTTACTCGCCTGAGTCGAACGTGCGCGTGGTACTCGGCCGTTTCGGCGATCGCGCGATCGGCCTGCGACAGGGCGCGCTCCGCGGCCTCCGGCGCCTCCGCGAGCGGTCGGATGAGTGCCGTCACGAGGAAGCGATGGGTTTCCTCGTCGAGCGGGAACGAGCCCGCCTCGCAGCCGGCGCAGACCACGCCGCCGGCGCTCGGTGAGAACGCCCCCAGATGTTCGGAGTCGCCGCAGGCGGCGCACGAAGCGAGCTCCGGTGCAAAGCCCGCCGCCAGCAGCAGCTTCAGCCGGAAGGCGAGCGCCTGGGCCCGGGTGGCCAGCTCGGGGTGGGTGTCGAGCAGGGAGAGCTCGTTGCAGAGCAGGTTGTAGGCGGGCCGGTTCGGCTCGCTCGAGTCGAGGAGCCGCAGCACCGCCTCGCACGCCTGCGAGGCGCGCTCCAGCGACGCTCGGCGGTCGCGCAGCGCCGCGTGGGCGCACACGGTGTCGGCCTGGCTCACCGTGCAGAGCTCACCGCGCCCCTCGTGCAGCACCAGCCGAACGCGGCTGAGCGGCTCGAGCCGGCCGCCGAGCCGCGACCGGACACGCCGCACCCCCTTCGCCATCGCCCCCACCCGGCCCCGGTCCTGTGTATAGAGGTGGAGCACGCGGTCGGCTTCGCCGAAACGGATCGATCGCAGCACCACTGCTTCGGTTTTGTACGCACCGGGCACTAGTGATCCCTCCGCGAATTCCGCGCCCGGCTTGGCGAGGGACAAGCGAGCATGGCCAGGACCAGGGGGCTCCGCCGCCTACAGCCGGCTAGCGCCGGCTTGCCCTCGGAATACGCGAGGACGACGCCAGGCGATGCTTCGCAGCCGCCAAACGGGCGGGGAATGAGGGGAGCGATCACTTTCCTACACTCTGAACCCGATGGCGGACGCGAATGGGGGCGTCACCCTCTATACGACCGAGCCCTGCGGCTTTTGCCGCCAGGCGAAGGCGCTGCTCCAGGCGCGCGGCGTGGATTACCGCGAGGTGAACCTCGCCAAGGATCCAACCGGCCGCGCCGAGCTAGTGGCCCTCACGGGCCAGATGACCTTCCCGCAGGTCGTAATCGGTCAGCGCGCGGTCGGCGGCTTTCGCGAGCTGCTGGAGGCGGACCGCGACGGCCGCCTGGCGGCACTGCTTGCCGCGTGAGCTGGAGGGGGAGATGAGCGAGTGGCTCGCCCCGGAGAAGGTCGAGGAGTACCGCGGGCGGGCCGACCGGATCCCCCACCGGGCGGAAGGCGAGACGGCGCTGCTCGAGCTGCTGCCGGAGCGGGTCGAGCGGGTGCTCGATCTCGGCTGCGGCGACGGGCGGCTGCTCGCGCTCGTGGGGGCGGCGCGGCCCGAGGCCGGCGGCGTGGCCGTGGACTTCTCGCCCCCCATGCTCGAACGGGCGCGAGAGCGGTTCGCGGACGCGCCGGCGGTCGAGGTGCGAGAGCACGACCTGGCGGAGCCGCTGCCCGATCTCGGGAGGTTCGAGCTCGTCGTGTCGAGCCTCGCCATCCACCATCTGGAGGACGCCCGCAAGCGCGAGCTCTACGGCGAGGTCTTCCGGCTGCTCGCGCCGGGCGGGCGCTTCTCCAACCTCGAGCACGTGTCCTCTCCCACCCCGGCGCTCCACCGCGAGTACCTCGAGCTCGCACGCGTGCCCGAGGACCCGTCCAACAGGCTGCTCGACGTGGAGACGCAGGTCGGCTGGCTGCGCGACATCGGCTTCGCAGACGTTGACTGCTTCTGGAAGTGGCGCGAGATGGCGCTGCTCAGCGGCGTGCGGCCGGGCTGACCGTCTGAGGTTCAGCACGGCCGCCGAGGCAATCGGGGGCGACGTCTTCGTTCGGGGCCGCCGCGCGGAGGCTCTACGAGCAGGATCTCGGCCTCGATCGTCATAACCGCTTCGGCCAGGAACTCGCTCGCGGCTTCGACGGCGGCGGCGAATAGTGCTCCACGAGCGGATGCAGGATCCCGCCGACCAGGTCGCGGAAGACCTGGTCCGGCGGTGGCGAATCCGGCGCGCTTTGTCCCCCCCCAGCGGGCCATGTGGGCCATGATCTGCTCGCTCAGGCCGGCGAGGTCGAGCACGGACTCGACGAGATCGGGGGCTTGCTGGCGTTCCATTACTGGAAAGTTCCGAGCCGAGGTTTCTTGCCCCCGCACCGTCACGAAGATCCCCGACGCCGGGGCGGTCGTGATGTCAAGCAGAACGAGCCGCTCGCCGCAAGCGCGGTCGCCGCTGGCAGTTCGGGCACACGTAGGTGCCGCGGCCGGCGGCGCGCAGCTTCGTGATGGGCGTGCCGCATCGCGGGCACGGCTCACCCTCGCGCGAGTACACGAGGAAGCGCTCCTGGAACGAGCCGCGGGCGCCGTCCGTGTGGCGGAAGTCGTCGATGGATGCGCCCTTTGCGTCGATCCCCGCGTTCAGCGTCTCAACCACCCCGTCGCGCAGCTCCTCGATCTGGGAGCGCCTCAGCTTCCCGACCGGCCGCAGCGGATGGATGCGGGCCCTCCACAGCGCCTCGTCGGCATAGATGTTGCCCACCCCGGCTATCCGCTCCTGGGTCAGCAGGAAAGCCTTGACAGGCGCGCGACGGCCCCTCGCGAGCGCGCGCAGCGCCTCGGCGGTGAAGTCCGGGCTGAGCGGTTCCACTCCAAGCCGGGAGGCAAAGAACTCGGCGAGCGCGTCGCTCCCGAGCAGCACGGCGCCGGTGCCGAAACGGCGCACATCCGTGAACAGCATCTCCTTGGTCCCGTCCGGGCCGAGCACGAAGCGGACGCGCAGGTACGGCGGATCGGGATCGGAGGCGTGCGCCAACAGCAGGTTTCCGGTCATGCGCAGGTGCATCGCCAGATGCACGTCGTCCTCGAGCGAGACGATGAGGTACTTGCCGCGGCGGCCGAGGCGCTCGATCGTGCGCCCGCGTACCGCGTCCTCGAGCGCGCTCGGGGGCGCGGGCTCGCACCAGCGAGGGTCCAGCACCTCCATGCGCTCGAGGCGGCGGCCCTCGAGCGCGGGGGCAAGCTGGCGGCGAATCGTCTCGATCTCGGGGAGCTCGGGCACCCCCTTGATCTTCGCAGGGCGGGTCCAGCCTCAGTCGACCGTCGCCCGGGGATGCGCCCGGAAGTACACGTCCTTGAGCCGCTGGCTCGACAGGTGGGTGTAGAGCTGTGTGGTCGAGACGTCCGCGTGGCCGAGCATCTCCTGCACGGAGCGCAGGTCGCAGCCGCCGGCGAGCAGGTGGGTGGCGTAGGTGTGACGCAGCGTGTGCGGACTGATCCGATCGGCGAGCCCCGCCGTGACGGCGTGGCGGCGGACGATCTTGTAGAGGCCCTGACGGGTCAGCGAGCCGCCGCGGAAGTTGACGAACACATGCGCTTCGGGCGCCCCCTTGACGAGGGCGGGCCGCCCCCGCTGGAGGTACACGCGCAGCGCCTGGACGGCCGCTTGGCCGATCGGCACCACCCGCTCCTTCGACCCCTTCCCCCGCGCGCGCAGCACGCGCTCCTCCAGATCGACGTCCGTGAGCTCGAGCCCGATCGCCTCCGAGGCGCGCAGCCCGCACGCGTACATCAGCTCGAGCAGCGCGCGGTCGCGAAGCGCGGCCGGCTCCGTGCCGCGTGGTTGCGAGAGCAGGCGGTCGATCTCCCCGCGGGTCAGTACGTGGGGCAGCTTGCGCGAACGCCGCGGCGGGCTCAGCGTGGCGGTCGGGTCCGTGTCGAGCAGCCCTTCCCTGCGCACGTGGCGGTAGAAGGACCGCAGGCAGGCGGTCTTGCGGTGGATCGTCGCCGTCGACGCCGGCGGCCTTTCAACGTCGCCGGCCGCGAGCTCCGCGAGGAAATCGGCGACGTCGCCGGGGCCCGCCGCGAGCGCGGAGAGGTCGCGTCGTGCGAGGAAGCGGCCAAACTGGAGCAGGTCGGTCCGGTACGCCTCGAGCGTATTGCGGGAAAGCCCCCGCTCGAATTCGAGGTAGGCGAGGAAGTCGAGCACGAGGTGCTCGAAGCGCTGCTCGGCGAGTGGTTGCTCGATGGTTGCCATCCATGACCGGATTCGGCCGCCGTCCCGACATCCCTTGAGCTGCAAGGGGGGCGTCAGCCGCTCGGCAAGAGCGCTCCTTCGCTCTCAAAGCGCGGCCTCAGCCGCGCAGGTAGGCCCGGAACCAGAGGAGGCCGACAAGGGTCTTCGAGTCACGACAGCCGGCGATCACGTCGTCGAGATCGGCCAGAGGCGTCTCCACGACCTCGATGCGCTCGCTGTCATCGGCCTCCGCGCGGGCGTCGTAGAGGTCCGTCGCCAGGTAGACGTGGCACTCCTCGTCCGCGAACCCGGGCGAGGTATAGAAGCTGGTCAGGTGCCTCCAGGCCCGGGCGCCCTTGCCGATCTCCTCGGCGAGCTCGCGCTTGGCGGTATCGAGCGGCTCCTCGCCCTCCTCGTCGAGCTTGCCCGCCGGCAGCTCGAGCAGGGCCTGCTCGTCTACGGCCTCGCGCGGCTGGCGGACGAGGTAGAGGCGCTCGCCGTCGTGCGCCACCACCGCGACGGCACCGGGATGGGTGACGATCTCGCGCTCGGCCTCCTGGCCGTCGGCGTAGCGGTAGCGGTCGACCCTGACCTTGGCGATCCGCCCCTCCCACGCCGTCTCGCTGCCGATGCGCTCGAACGTCATGCGCTCGCGGCGACGAGCGCCAGGGTTACGTCGAGCATCGTCTCGAGGGCGTCGACGGTCACCGACTCGTCGGGCTGGTGGTTGCGCTCGGTCCCGTTCGCAATGTTGACGACCGGCAGCCCCGCGGCGACGAAAGCGTTGGCGTCGCTGCCGCCGCCGGTCGCGATGTACGTCGGCTCGATTCCCCTCTCTCGCAGAGCGGCGGCCGCGGCCTCCACGGGCGCGGCGGTGCGCGGGAGCCGGTAGCCGCGGAACATCCGCTCGACGGAGGTCTCGACGTCGCAGTCCGCGTCGCTCGCGGCCTCGGCCGTCGCGTCAACCATTTCGCTCACCACCTCTCCGGCGCGCGCGTCGTCGAGGCTGCGGGCCTCGAACTCGACGGTGCAGCGCTCGGCCACGACGTTGGCCGAGGTCCCCCCCTCGATGCGTCCGACGTTCGCGGTGGTCTCGTCGTCGAGGCGGCCGATACGCATCGCGGCGATCGCGCGGCTGGCCGCCGCTATGGCGTTGCGGCCGGCCTCCGGGCGAATGCCGGCATGGGCCGCCTGGCCGCGGAAGCGGGCTTCGATCCGGTAGTAGGTCGGCGAGGCCACCACGATCTCGCCGATCGGGGAGGCATGATCGAAGACGAAGCCGAACTCCGAGCGCAGCCTGCCGCGCTCGAACGCCTTTGCCCCGCGCAGCGCGCGCTCCTCGCAGGTCGTGAAGAGAAGTTCCAGCTCGAGTGGCGAGCCGTCGCGCACGAGCCGGCGCACGGCGCCGAGCACGGTCGCCACGGCGGCCTTGTTGTCCGCGCCCAGGATCGCCTCGTGGCGGTTGCTCAGTACGCCGTCTTCGCGGGTTACCTCGACCGAGGCGTCGAGCGGGACGGTGTCGATATGGGCGCAGAGCAGGATGGCCCGCGCGTCCTCGGGGCCGGGCACGCGGGCGAGGACGTTGCCCGCATCGGAGCCGGTTTCCGGGCCGGTGTCGTCCTCCTCCACGTCGATGCCCAACTCGCGCAGGTCGGCGACAACGGCGTCGGCCATGGCACGCTCGCGGCCGGACGGGCTCTCGATCTCGCAGAAGCGGATGAAGTCCGCAACAAGGCGCTCGCGCTCCTGGTCCGAGGCCGAATGGAGGGTGGTCGTCGTCAACGGCGGGGAGGCTATAGCCTCGCAAGGCGTGGCCCACGTCCTGTTCGTCTGCCGCCACAACGCCGGGCGCTCCCAGATGAGCCAGGCGCTGTTCGAGCGCGCTGCCGCCGGCCGCCACAGCGCCGACAGCGCGGGCACGACTCCCGCCGACGGCGTCCATCCCGAGGTCGCCGAGGCGATGCTGGAGCTCGGCGTCGACCTGCGCGGCCGCCGCCCGAGGCTCCTCACCCGGGAGCTGGCAGAGCCGGCCGACGTCCTCGTGACGATGGGGTGCGGCGACGAGTGCCCGTACATCCCCGGCAAGCGGTACATCGACTGGGACCTGACCGATCCTAAAGGCCAGGAACCGGCGACGGTGAGATCGATCCGGGACGAGATCGCTCGCCGGGTGGGCGATCTCGTGGCCGAGCTCGACAGGGAGCGCGAGCCGGTCTGACTACGCGCGCGACTCGGCGCGCACCTCGGGCTCCACCTCGGGCGCCTGTGTGCGGGCCCGCGCCAGCGCGGCCCCCACGAACTCCCGGAACAGGGGCTGCGGACGCAGTGGGCGCGACTTGAACTCGGGGTGGAACTGGGAGGCCACGAAGAACGGATGGTCGCGCAGCTCGATCACCTCGACGAGCCGCTCGTCGGGCGAGGTGCCGCTGCACACGAGGCCGGCGTGCTCGAGGCGCTTGCGGAGGTGGTTGTTGACCTCGTAGCGATGACGGTGGCGCTCATAGATGACGGCCTCGCCGTAGATCTCCCGCGCGCGCGTGTCTTCGTGCAGCTTCACGGGGTCGGCGCCAAGGCGCATCGTTCCGCCCATGTCGCGGACCTCTTTCTGCTCGGGTAGGAGATCGATCACCGGATAGGGCGTTTCGGGATCGAACTCGGTCGAGTTTGCGCCCTCCATCCCCGCCACGTGGCGGGCGAACTCAGCCACCGCTATCTGCATCCCCAGGCAAATCCCGAGATAGGGAAGGCCGTGCTCGCGCGCGTAGCGGGCGGCCTGGATCTTCCCCTCTATGCCCCGCACCCCGAAGCCGCCGGGCACCAGCACGCCGTCGCAGGCGGCCAGCTCACGCTCCGCCTCCTCGTCGGTCAGCCGCTCCGAGTCCACCCAGCGCACCTCCACCTTCCCGCCATGGTGCGCGCCCGCGTGGTTCAGCGCCTCGATCACGGAGAGGTAGGCGTCCGCCAGCTGCGTGTACTTGCCAACCAGGCCGATCCGCACCGGCGCCGAGGCGGACTCGATCCCCTCGACCAGCCGCTCCCAGTCGGCGAGGTCCGCCGGCGGCGCGTCGATCCCGAAGTGGGCGAGCACGCCGTCGTCCACGCCCTCGGACTCGAACTCGAGCGGCACCTTGTAGATCGAGTCGACGTCGCGCGCCGATACCACCGAGGTGACCGGCAGGCTCGCAAACAGCGCGATCTTCTCGCGGATGTCGCGCCCGAGGGGCTCCTCGCAGCGGCACATGACCATGTCGGGCTGGATGCCGATGCGGCGCAGCTCCTGGACGGAGTGCTGGGTCGGCTTCGTCTTCAGCTCGCCCGCGTGGCCTAGGAACGGCACCAGCGTGAGGTGGACGAACATGCAGCGCACGCGCCCAAGCTCTGAGTGGAACTGGCGCAGCGCCTCGAGGAAGGGCAGCGACTCGATGTCGCCGACCGTTCCGCCGATCTCCGTGATGACCACGTCGACGTCCGCGGACTCCGCCACCAGCCGGATGCGGTTCTTGATCTCGTCGGTGATGTGAGGGATCACCTGGACGGTGCCGCCGAGGTAGTCTCCGCGCCGCTCGCGGCGGATCACCGAGTTGTAGATCGCGCCGGCCGTGGCGTTCGACGCCCGCGTGGTGTTGACGTCCGTGAAGCGCTCGTAGTGGCCGAGATCGAGATCGGTCTCGGCGCCGTCCTCGGTCACGAAGACCTCGCCGTGCTGGAACGGGCTCATAGTGCCGGGGTCGACGTTGATGTACGGGTCGAACTTCTGGATCGTCACCGAGAGCCCGCGCGCGACCAGAAGCCGGCCCAGAGAGGCGGCCGCGATCCCCTTCCCGAGTGCGGAGACGACGCCGCCGGTGACGAAGATGAAACGCGTGTCAGGGGTCGCCTTCATGAGCTCGCTCGCCTGTGGCCGAGCGAAAACCGACTCTGGCAAGGACGCAGGGAGCTGCCGATAGCAGTGCTATCGGCACGACCGAGGACACCGCCAGAGGAAGGTTTGCAGCCGGCCACGGGCGGGCGAGCGAGCGAAGGTGACCGGTAAAAGCGGCTTTGGGGCATTCAGGCTCTGGGAAACCGAGTGTACTGGGCCGAGCGGCGGACAGAGCCGGACCGCCTGGAAACCTCTGACCGGCGACCCGAAGGCAGCGGCCCGCCGAGTGAGGATCTGGCGTCCATAGACCCCCGAATCGTTCGCACGAGCGAGACCGAATCGTTCGAACGAGCGAGATCCGGCCGGTCCGGCGGATTGCCGGGGTCGGCCTCAGGCCGCCGCCAGAAGCTCCTCGGCGTGCCGTCTCGCGCCGCCGTCGGACGCGTCCGCCCCCAGCATTCGCATCAGCTCCCTGACCACCCCCTCCCCCTCGAGCGCCTCCACGGTGGTGAGTGCGGTTTGGTCCGCGGACGACTTCTCGATGCGGAAGTGGCTCGTGGCCAGCGCCGCGATCTGCGGCAGGTGGGTTATGCAGAGCACCTGCTTGTCGGCGCTGAGCCTGCGCAGTCGCTCGCCGACCGCCCGCGCGGTCTGGCCGCCGATCCCGGCGTCGACCTCGTCGAATATGAGCGTGCGCGACTCGCCCAGTCCGGCGACGGTCATCAGCGCCAGCATCACTCGCGAGAGCTCGCCACCCGAGGCCGCCTCGCGGATCGGAGCGGCGGGCACGCCGGGGTTGGGGGCGAGCATCAGCTCCACTCGCTCGGCTCCCGCCGGGCCGATCCCCTGCCGCGGTTCCAGCCGCACCTCGAATTGCGCGCCCTCCATTCCAAGGGCCTCCAGCTCCTCGCGCACGCGCCCCGCCAGGCGCGGGGCCGCCTCTCGCCGAGAAGCGCCGAGGGCGGCCGCCAGCTCGGCCCTCCTGGCCGAGGCCTCGGCGAGCGCCGCCTCCGCCCGTTCGGTCTCGACATCGGCACGTTCCAGGCGCTCCCGCTCGGCGCGACAGCGCTCGCCGTGCTCGAGCACCGCCGCCACGCTGCCACCGTACTTGCGCTCGAGGCGCTCGTAGAGCTCCAGGCGCTCCTCGACCTCCTGCAGGCGCCCGGGGTCCGTCTCGAGCGCGCCGGCGTAGCGGCGCAGCTCGCCGCCCAGGTCCTCGGCCTCGAGCCGCAACGCGGACAGCCGCTGCGCGAGCCCGTCGAGCTCCGGGTCGACGCCCGAAACCGACTCCGCCAGCCGTTGGGCCTCGGCGAGCAGGTGCGCCACCCCGCCCTCGCCGCTGTCGGGCGCGATCGCCTCGCCGCCTCCGCCCGCCGCGGAGATCAGGGCGTCGACCCGCCGCAGGCGCTCGCGCTGCCCAACCAGCGCCTCCTTGTCCTCCTCGCTCGGCGAAAGAGCCTCGATCTCCTCGATCTCGAAGGCGAGCAGGTCGAGGTCGCGGACCCGTGTGCCCGCGCGTTCACGCAGCTCCTCGAGCTCGCGCTCGGTTTCCCGCGCGCGCGCGTGAGCGGCAGCGAACTCGGCGCGGGCGCCCAGGTGGCCGCGGCCGCAGAAGCCGTCCAGGAGGTCGAGCTGCGCCGACGCCAACGCCAGGCGTCTGTGCTCGTGCTGCCCGAAGAACGCGACCAGCCGTCCCCCGATCGCCTGGAGGTCCGCCGCGGTGGCGGATCGGCCCTGAACGAACGCCCGCGTGCGGCCCTCGGCGCTCACCCGCCGGGCGAGCACGATCTCGGCCGGTTCCTCTTCGATGCGCTCGCGCAGCTCGGCCAGCTCCGGCTCGTCCAACAGGCCGGTGGGCAGCTCGAAGGCTCCTTCCACGTAGGCCTCGCGTGCGCCCGGCCGCACGATCCCCGGCCGCGCCCGGCCGCCAAGCATGAGATCGAGCGCGTGAGCGAGGACGGTCTTGCCGGCGCCCGTCTCGCCCGTGATGGCCGACAACCCCTGCCCCGGGCGCAGCTCGGCGCGCTCGATCAGCAGGAGGTTCTCTATGCGGAGCTCGAGGAGCACCAGCCAGGTCTACCAGCGCGACCCGACGGAGAGACCCCGTTGTAACGGTTCTGTGCTCGGCGGCTAGCTCTCTAGTAGGAAAGACGACCGAACTTGTCGCGAAGGCGGTGGTAGAAGGTGGCCCCCGGAGCCTGTGCAAGCAGGGCGCGGCGGTGCTCGAAGCGGATCGGGATCGTCGCCCCCGGCGCGAGCGCGTGGGCCGAGCGGCCGTCGGTAGTCACGTCGAGCTCCTCCTGCGGGGAGCGGTTGGTCACCTCCAGCAGGTCGTCCGGCGCGACCACGAGGGCCCGCGCGGTGAGGGTGTGGGGGGCGATGAAGGAGACCACGTAGCCCTCCACGCCCCAGGCGAGAACCGGCCCGCCGTTGGCGAGGTTGTAGCCCGTGGACCCCGCCGGCGTGGAGACGACCAGGCCGTCGCAGCGCACCTCGCCCAGCTGCTCGCCCTCGACCGAGTACGCGAGCTCGGCCACCCGCCCGTTTGGCCGGCGATGGAAGGAGATGTCGTTGAAGGCGATCTCGTCTCCTTCCACGCCGGCGGCGCTGAGCGCGGGGAGGCTCAGAACGTCGAACTCTCCCGACAGCGCCCGCCGCGCGCCGTCCTCGAGCTCCCACGGCTCGACCGTGGCGAGAAACCCGATCGCGCCGAAGTTGACGGCGAAAACCGGCACGTTGCGGCCGGAGAAGAGCCGTAGCGTCGAGAGGATCGTCCCGTCGCCGCCGAGGACGAGCGCGAGGTCCGTGTCCAAGCCCGGCTCGGCGCCGAGCACCACCCCGTCCTGCGGCTCGACCCCGTGCTTCTCGACCTCTCGCTGAGGAAGCCGCACCTGCGTACCTGTCTCCCGCGCCAGCTCCAGCACGCGCCGGAGGGGCCGCGCGACGTCCTCCACCCTGTCGTGGCTGAAGACGGTTATCGCCTTGACCGGGCGGCTCACGGCTCCGCCCTTCGCGCGGCTGCCTCGAGATCCTCCACGGCGCCCTCCCGGCCCGCCTCCGCGAGCCAGACGAAGCTCTCGCGGTTGCCGGCCGGACCGGGGAGCCCGGAAGACGCGTATCCGAGCACCGTCGCCCCGAGCCGGCTTCGGGCATGGCCGCCCACTGCGACGAGCGCCGCCCGGCGGTCGTTCGGCGAGCGCACGACGCCGCCCTTCCCCACCCGTGCCCGGCCCACCTCGAACTGAGGCTTCACGAGCGCCAGGCAGTCGACGCCGGCCGCCGCGGCGGCCAGAACCGCGGGAAGCACCTTGGTAACCGAGATGAACGAAACGTCGACGACGATCAGGTCGGGGGCATAGGGCAGTTCGCCCGGCTCGAGCGAGCGGGCGTTGCGACGCTCCATCACGCTCACCCGCGGGTCGTTGCGGATCCGCCAGTCGAGCTCGCCGTAGGCTACGTCGAGCGCGACGACCGCGGCCGCGCCGCGTTGGAGCAGGCAATCGGTGAAGCCGCCCGTGGCGGCGCCGACATCGAGCGCCCGGCGGCCCGCGGGATCGACCCCGAATGAGTCGAGCGCGTTTTCGAGCTTGATTCCCGCGCGTGAGACATAACGCGGCGGCTCCGCGACGGCCACGGCGGCGTCGTCCGCCACCAGCTGTCCCGGCTTCTGGGCCGGGAGGCCTTCCACCCTCACGTCGCCGGCTATCACGGCCGCCGCTGCCCGCGAGCGCGTATCGAAGAGCCCGCGCTCGGCGAGGAGGGTGTCGAGCCGCCGTTTGGGGGTCATCGCGCGGGAGCGTACCCCGCTCCCGCTGTGTGACCGAAGTCACACACGCGACCTGCCGTCGGCGTAGCCTCGAACACACGATGACCGTGTCCAGGCTCATCTCGCCTGCCTTCCGCTCCGGGCTCCTCACCGCGGGCGGCACCGGGCTGATCGTGGCGCCGCTCTTCCTCGGGCTGGCCCCTGCCGCGATCGTCACAGGCATGGTCGTCGGCGCCGTGGCCGTCGCCCTGGCGCTCGCGGGTACCGACGCCGACAGCCGGGGATCCCTCCCCCTTTCGGCCCAGGCAGTGTACGACCGCGGGCTCGCCCTCGGCCTGATGGTCACGGCGCTCATCTTCGGCCTCGCCGGCGAACTGGTGGCAGCACTCGTGTTCGCCGCGGCCGGCCTGGGCGCCCTGGTGGTGACATCGATCACGCGCTACAGCGCGCGCCCGGCCTAAAGCTTCCTCTCACCAAATCACATATCGCATCACTCCTCCCTCAGGAAACGGCCCTCGGCAACGGGGGTCGTTTCTTTGTGGTGGTTTCCAGGGCTTTCGTGGCGACGCCCCACGGCCCGGTCATGTCGTGACACGTCCATGACACATCAGAACGCGCAACGGCCCGCCGAAGCGGGCCGCAAGCGGGGATGGGAGCGGTCTTCCGAGGGTTACCGCGCCAGGCGCAGGCGCCGCTCCTCGCGCGCCTTCCTGATCCTCTGCTCGGGGTCGATCACGTCTGGGCCGAGATCCTTGATCAGGTGCTCGTAGTGCTCCCACAGGCGGCAGTGGAGTGGCCCAGTTGAACGGCCACGTAGCCGGGCTGGCGCCCGCCCGCGAGCAGCAGGCTGGCGAAGCTGTGGCGCAGCGAGTACGGCGTGCCGCCTCGGAAGCCCATCGCCTCCATCGTCTCGCGGTCGTACCCGATCGCCCCCATCGCGGGCAGGAAGTAGTTCGCCCGCCAGCGATGGTAGGACGCCTGCGACCAACCGTCCTCTCCGCGCTGGCCGGGGATGATGAACTCATGGTCGCCGGGCCGCCCCTGCGCCATCCGCCACTCGAGCAGGTCCTCCCGCAGGGGGCCGAGCAGGTCGACAGTGCGCGAGTCGTAGCCGTGGTTCTCGGCCTTCGGCGACTTGATCAGAAGCGTCCGCTCGCCCAGGTCGACCCAGCGCGGCCCGAACGGGGCATGTAGCTCCTGGGGCCTCAGCCCGGCGTAGGCGAACAGCGAGATGATCATCCGCCCACGGACGTCGAACCGCACCATACGACCGTCCGGCCGTCCTCCCAGAGGAAAGCGGGCGTTGCGCAGCGCCTCCACCGTTGCGGGGGCGAGCGGGCGCACGCGCCTACGCCGGGCCTTCTGCACCTTGACCTTGGACACTGGGTTGCGGGGGATCGCCTCGAACGCCTCGGCGCGGCCGAGCACGTTGGAAAGGGCGCTCATCGTCTTCTCGATCGCGGCGGCGCCGACACTGGCGCGACGGAGGTCATCTTGGAACCGGCTCACGACGCCGACCCGCAGCCGTACCAGCGGCCCGGCCCCCAGCCGGGGCTCGATGTGCCGATGCCAGGCCGAGCCGTAAACAGCCCGCGTCTTAGGGCTCAGGCTACGGTAGTGCGAGGCGTAGTCGCCAGCCCAGAACTCGGCCAGGGTGACCCGCCCCGCGTCGAGCAGGTCGAGGTCGCCGCGCATCTTGGCGTCCTTGATCTGGCGGTCGCGGGCGTCGGCCTCGCGCTTGGTGGGGAATGTCCCCGACCGCACGCCAGGGGAGCGCACGCGCCACCTTCCGCTAGGTAGTCGGTCGACGCTCATCGGCCAGCCCCCCGCTCCTCATCCTCGCGGTGCCGGTCGGGCGTGCTCGGGTTATCGTTCGTGTTGCTCATGGGACTTGCCTCCTATGGGCCGTGCCCCCGGCCGCTCCAACGGCGCGGGGGCGTTCTTGATCACTACCAAGGTAAAGCGGCCCCGGTTGTCCGGATACCCGGCTCGGGCGCTCAGTGGGGCTCATCGCGCTCGTCCTCCGACAAGAAGCCGAACCCCCACCACAGCCCCGGATCGCCAGGCTCAGGCTCGTCAGCGATCTGAAGCGCTTCCTCAAACGCCTGCCGAACCTGATCCTTCGTGGCGAGCCCGCGCTCGACCGCGAAGACGGCAGCGTCTTCGATCTGTGCGAGAACCCATCGGTGGATGTCGTCCTCACGGCTGTAGAGACGCTCGTTCGCCATCAGTCCTCCCCTCCGCCCTCAAGGTCGGGCCGGGCCAGGCGATCCCCTAGGGATTGGCCCGACTTGGCCCGACCTTTGTGACACTCACGCACAAAGTCCTCGCTGGGGCAGACCCGGCGAGCCTGGCTCTTTCCGGACGCGCTCCAGTCGCCGCGTTCGAGCAGCGAGCCCATCGCGCGCTTGTAGGTGCCGCTCTCCCGGTCCGAGCCGATGGCCTTGGCGAGCCGCTGTGGCGCCCAGCCGCCCTCGGCGGCGACGGCGTCCACGAGCCGGTTGATCTTCTCGACCAACACGTGCTCGGCGGGCGGGGCCGAGGGACGTCCCCGTCATCATCCTCCTCGGCGGCGTCGCAGGCGGCGAGCCCGAAGGCGCCGCCCGACAGCGACCCCATGCGGAACCACCTCGGCTCGGGCTCGACGCCCATCCGGTACTTGTCGAGGCACTTGAGCTTGAGCCGTCCGCCCGGGTGGCGCGCGAGGCCGAAGAACGCGTCCGACTGGTCCTCGATCGCGCTCGACCCGCGCGACGGCGGCGCCCCCGGCTTCGAACTCCGGTTTCGAGCTGTTTTTTTCACGACCAGGTGACCGCTCCACGAGCGACGACCCGTTTGGTTCCCTCCCCACCCCTCGGCCTGCCCCTCTGTCGCGTCGGGGTGGCGTCTGTTTGCTGTGGGCACCCTCCGGCCGCTGGCCGTCGTGAGTGGCGTCGGGGCACGGACATACTCTGCTCGCATGGGACTTCTCGCTGTGGAGGTTTCCCGCTTCGGCGTCATCATGAGTGCGGACAGCCAACCGGTCGAGCTTGTTGACCGCGAAACTCGCGTGCTCGCGCAGGCCGGAAACCCACGTACGAGAGACCCGATCCTTACTCGTGACGCAGGTGGTTTCACGGGGTTCACGGGGTTTGTCGGCACCGAGATGATCGGGTCGGTCACCACGCGCGAGTGGCTAACCACGTTCGGGACGAACCACGCCGACGAGAGTCTCAGCGCGTATGCCAGTGCGCTCGGCGACGAACTGACACAGCAGTGGCGACGCCTCGGGCTGTCCTCAGTTCTCGAGATCTTGATCAGCGGTGTCGAAGACGGCGAGGTTCGGTTCTGGTTCGTCAGGAACAGCCAGGGTCTCTATGACGATGACTGGACGTACAAGCCGCCGCGCACAGAGTTCTGCGTCGTGGACGACCTCGACGGGCGTCACATCCCACAAGACCTTGTGCCCGGCCAGACGAAAGAGGACCTTCTGCGGGAGCGGATCTACTCGTTTCGCCAAGGTGCCCTTCTTCCGGGCGCGGAGGTCTTCGACGCCTTCAGCAGGATCCTCTTGGTGATCTATACGCACCGCGTCGACGGTTTCGACCCGACCGCATCACTCGAGGACCTCGCTTACTTCGCGCGACAGCGCATGGAGTTCTTGAAGCGCCTCTACAGTGACAAGCACGGGATCTACAAGAAGGCGCCCCCACCGCTCGGTGGCGTTGTGCATGTCTTCGGCGTGACGCTCGACCGTGAGATCTGGAAGTACCCGAAGATCAGAGACCAAGCAAGGCCCACGCGTGCCGGGTCCACGTAGTCTCACTCCCGCGCATCCAGCCAGGCGTTCAGGACCCCGACCACATCATCGAGACCGTGCACGTCGCAGACCGCGACCAGTGCCTGACCGCCGCCGACAGCACCGGGACAACTCAGGGCCTGGAGCGCGGCGAGGGCGAGCTGCGCGTCGGGGAGCGTCAGCCGGGCCTCGTGGCACAGCCGGGCGTGCCAGCGCGGCGCGGCGGTCTCGAACCGCCACGGTTGCTGGTCGAGCGCCAGCAGCAGCAGCGACAGGGCATCGGCGAGCGGGACCTTCGGAAGCTCCGCCGCCGTCGTCCAGGCGAGCAGGAAGTTCCGCCGGTCGAGAGCGCGCTTGAACTGGCTGTACGCGCTCCCCTGCGAGGTCACGAACGCATGTTCCCATGGTCCGAGGCTGTCAGAAGTCGGACCGGACGCGAGCAATGCTGGACGCGACCCTGCGAGCGGCGGACACGGGGCGGGGAGATGGAGGACGGCACGCTCGTCCACATAGGTTTTTTTCATCGCTGGCAGACGCGGGATGTTTGGAGAGGACAGATGGCGGCTGACCGCGGATACCATGCCGCCCGATGTTCAGGGGAGTGAAACGCGGGGCTCAGGCGATGTTCAGCCCGTTAGCCGCTTGGTTGAGGCGCTCCCGCGTGCGAGGCTCGGCGCGACTCGAGCGCGAGGCCGCGGAGTTCGACGAGCGAGGGATCGCGGTGCCGCCGCTGCGCCTGAGAGGCCTGGTCAGCGGGCGGGATGCGGTCGAAGAATGGCTGAGGGGCGGCGCCCAGGACGCCTGCCTGATCCGCGAGCTCGTCGAGCGGCACAACGGCACTATGTCCAAGATGGGGAGCATTTTGGACTTTGGCTGCGGATGCGGGCGCGTTGCCCGGTGGTGGGGCGACCTCCACGGACCCGCGATCTTTGGGAACGATTACGACGCCGACATGACCAGCTGGTGCCAGGAGAATCTTCCCGGCATCGCCGTCAAGACGAATGCGCCAGAACCTCCACTTCCTTTTGATTCCGACACCTTCGACCTCGTCTACGCGATCTCTGTTTTCACTCATTTGACAGCCGACGCGCAGGAGGCCTGGATGCGCGACGTATGCAGGGTGCTGAGACCGGGTGGGCTGCTGCTGTTCACGGCGCACGGTCAGATCTTCACCAACCATCTCACCGACCAACAGCGGGAACTGTTCGCGCAAGGATGGATCGTGGTCCGCAATCCTGAGGTCAACGGCGCACAGGCCTGTGCCTCGTATCACCCGCCGGCGTACGTCCATGGGCAACTGCTGCCCAACGCCGGACTGGAGCTGATCGAAGCGGTCCCAGGAGACTGGACCCACGGCCAGGTCTGGACGCCGATGGTGCTCCAAGACAAGTACCTCGCCCGCAAGCCTCGAGATTGATCTCTTCCACAAACGAATAACTCTCGACCGCGGAGCCGTTTCACCTGCGGGCAGAGCCGCGGCGGGCGCGAAGGTCATCTGCGCACGAACTAGTCAGATGCCTTAGCACGCAGCCCTCGAAGCCGTGGGACTGCGGGAGTAGGCCACAGTCGCCGCGGGGAGTTCGGCGGGGGCGCGGGAACGGCCGTAGCCGTCCCGCTTGCGCCCGCCCGGCAAGGGAGAGCCGCTGCCGGAAGAAGTCGTCCGATCTGGCAGTTCGCCCCCTGCACGACGCCTCAGCCCGCCGCGCCGTAGACCGCAACCCCGAGGGTGAGCGGAGTTCCGCTCACTGCGTGCGGCACGTTCTACCCGGCGCACCGCCTAGCCTGGCGCGACATCGTGGTGATCGATCAACAGCGCGCTGGCCGCTGCATCTTCTGCGGCGGAGGGCCACTGACCGGGGAACACCTGCTTCCGTGCTGGCTTCAGCATGTGCTGCCCTCCGACGATCCCGTGGTGCAGTTCCGCCAGATCGGGAAGGACGAAACCGACCGCCACGAGTGGCCGAAGAAACCGTTTCGGGAGAAGACGAACTTCGCCTGCAAGAGGTGCAACAACGGTTGGATGAGTGACCTCGAGGCGAGGTCTCGCCCGGTCCTTGAGCCAGCGATCCGCCACGAGCCATGCACCTTGACCGAGAGGGACCAGGCGATCGCCGCAGCATGGGCCTTCAAGACCTGCCTGGTCTTCCAGGCGACCCAGAGCACGGCCGGTCCCATCGCGCCCCCGGCTCACTTCCTACACATCCGGCGCAACCGCAGGCCGCCACCCCAAGCTGCCATCTGGATCGGTTCCCACTACCGGGCTCTCCACGATCCGGTCAACTCCGTCTACGTGCAGCGTGCGCTCACCCTCGAACCGCTCGACGACAAGCAAGAGGAAGATCGGAACTCCGGCTACCTCTGCTTCCTCGCTGTCGGCGCGGTCTCGTTCGTCGTCGTGGCCCACCGCTCCAGGAACCGGGCGCAGTTCACCTACGAGGGACCCTTCGATCAGGCCATCGATCAACTCTGGCCCAACCCGGAACAGACGCGCGGGTGGCCGCCGCGCCTCATGATGGACAGCGATCTCGTCGAAGCCCTCACGTTGCCGCCGAGCGGCTTCACCCTCCGTATGTCGCCGCCGTAGGAGGTCCAGAGCACCGGCCCGCCCGCCCGCCAGCGAAGCCAGCGCGATCCTCCCCGGCCGCGAGCGTCCAACCCGACGGATACCTCGGGGCAGGGATCGGCGCGCCTCCCGTTCTCGTGACACATCCATGACACATGAGCGCGCGCCACGAGGTATCTCGGGGTGGTACCGAACCCACGGTTCAGTGCCCCCTTATACCGCTTTGGCTGGCACAAACTACGGGGTCAAGAGCCGCCCGCGTCCCCACGCCGGGGACCGCCCGAGTTTCCTCCCTCAGGAAACGGTCCGCCTCTAGGGGCGGGCCGTTTCTATTAGGCACGGCGGCGATCGCCCCCTAGGTTCGTAACGACTGCCCCGGGTACGGATGAGCCCGGGGAGAGCAGGTCTCGGGGGGTATAAGCCGAGGAGAGGCTTCATGACGTTTCGACGGATCGTTCGACTCTTGATTCTTGCCGCCGTCTGCTTTGGAGTCGGCGCACCGGCAGCGAGCGCCCAAGGTGGGGCCTCCCCCGGTGCACCGGGGATTGGCGATCCATACTTCCCGCTCGAGGGCAACGGAGGCTACGACGTCCAGCACTACGACCTGAGGTTCTCGTACGACCCGGCCACCGACCGCCTCGATGCGCTCAACAAGATCAGCGCAACGGCGACGCAGGACCTGTCTCGCTTCGATCTCGACTTTCAGCAGCTCACCGTGAAGGGCGTCGAGGTGAACGACCGGGAGGCGACTTTCGCTCGGGACGGCCAAGAGCTCGTCATCACGCCTTCCACGCCGATAGCGGACGGCTCCAGGTTCACGGTGAACGTGCGCTACGCCGGTGTACCCCAGACGATCGTGGGATCCCCGATCGTGTTCGGCTCCCCCTACGGTTTCATCCACACCAACGACGGTGCGTTCATGGGCGACGAGCCGAACGCAACGTCTACGTGGATCCCGCTGAACGACCATCCGAGCGACAAGGCAACGTGGACCTTCCGGGTGACGGTCCCGGCCGGCCTAGAGGTGATCGCCAACGGGCGGCTCGTCAGCCAGCGCACATCGGGTAAGAAGTCCACCTGGGTCTGGGACGAGCCCTATCCCATGTCCAACTATCTGGCCACCGCCGGGATCGGACAGTGGGAGTTCAAGAGCGGGACGACGCCCGGTGGGATTCCGGAGACGGTGGGCCTCGACCCCACCCTGATCCCGGGCCAGCCGAATGCGATGGACTTCTTCTACAACACGACCGCCGAGGCGACCGACCTCTGGAACGACACCTTCGGTCCATATCCGTTCGACTCGACCGGCGCCATCGCCGACAACGCCACGTACAACGGCCAACCGATCGGCTTCTCGCTCGAGACGCAGACCCGACCGCTCTACTCGGCGGTCCGCAGCACAAGCACGATCGCGCACGAGTTGGCGCACCAGTGGTTCGGCGACTCGGTGGCGGTGCGCACGTGGAAGCACATCTGGCTGAACGAGGGGTTCGCCAGCTTCGCGCAGTACCTCTGGGATGCCCACCTCGGAGTGCGCACCGCACACGAGGACTTCGTGCTGGACTACAGGCGCCCAGCCAGCGATCCGTTCTGGCAGATCGTGGTGGCGGATCCTCAGCGCGACACCATGTTCGCCCGCGCGGTCTACCGCCGCGGGGCCATGACGCTGCAGGCGCTGCGGGAGAAGATCGGCGACGGGCCGTTCTTCCAGATCCTGCGCCGCTGGGTCGCGGATCACAAGTACGGCACCGGGACGACGGAGGAGTTCATTGCCTTGTCCGAGCAGATCGCGGGACAGGACCTGTCGAACTTCTTCCAGGTTTGGCTCTACACACCGGCGAAGCCAACGACCTGGTGAGCTAGAGCTCGCCGACCGCGCGGCAGTCTCCCCGTAGACTGCCGCGCGGATGGCGACGCACCACTACGAAACCCGCCTGCGCTGGACCGGCTCGACCGGCCTCGGCTGGGAGGGCTACGACCGCGCCCATACCGCCGTCGCGCCCCCGGCCGAGCAGGAGATTCGCCTCACGACCGGGGAGGCGCACGGCGATCCGCGCGTCCTCAACCCCGAACAGCTCGTCGTCATGGCCGCCTCCTCCTGCCAGATGCTGTGGTTCCTCCATCTGGCCGCCAAGGCCCGGATCGACGTGGTCGAGTACGAGGACGAGGCCAGCGGACTCATGCCCGAGGACGACGAGCCGGTGCGCATCACCGAGATCACGCTCCGCCCCCGGATCGTGATTGCGGGGGAGGCGAGCGAGGAGCGGGTGCGAAAGCTCGCACACACCGCGCACGAGCACTGCTTCATCGCGAACAGCCTGAAGAGCGAGGTGAAGGTGGAGCCGCGAATCGAGAGCCGCGCGCGAGCGAACGCCTAGCCGCGGGGGCAGACGGAGACCAGAATCGGCCTGGAGCCCAACGATAAGCGGGGAGGGCGAGCCTAGGCCAGCGAGGGCTCCAGCACCGCGTCGGCCACGCGGTCGGCGACAGCCTCCGCCGTGAGGCCGACCTCCTCGCGCAGCAGGGCGGGCTTCCCGTGCGTCACGTAGCGGTCCGGCAGCCCAAAGCGCAGCACTCGAGTTCGCCCGAAGAGGTCGCGATCGGCCAGGTGCTCCAGCACCGCGGAGCCGAAGCCGCCGGCGAGGACGTTCTCCTCCACGGTCACGAGCAGCTCGTGCTCGGCCGCCAGGCTCTCCAACAGCTCCACGTCGAGGGGCTTGGCGAAGCGAGCATCCGCCACGGTGGCCTCGAGACCGTGCTCCTCCTCGAGCCGTTCCGCGGCACCCAGCGCCACCGGGACGCCGTACCCGTAGCCCAGGAACGCCACCCGCTCGCCCCCCTCCCGCAGCAGCTCGCCGCGGCCGACCTCGACCGGCTCTGGGCGGCCCGGCAGCGGCACGCCCTCGGCCTCCCCGCGCGGGTAGCGGAGCGCGACCGGGCCGTCGTCGTGGACGAGCGCCGAGTGCAGCATGTGCACGAGCATCGCCTCGTCGCGCGGCGCCATCAGCACCATGTTCGGCAGGCAGCGCAGGTAGGAGAGGTCGAACGCGCCGTGGTGGGTGGGACCGTCATCGCCCACCAGGCCGGCGCGGTCCATCGCGAAGACCACGTTCAGCTTCTGAAGGCAGACGTCGTGGACGATCTGGTCGTAGCCGCGCTGGAGAAAGGTCGAGTAGATCGCGGCGACGGGCTTTGCGCCCTGGAGGGCCAGCCCCGCCGCGAACAGCACCGCGTGCTGCTCGGCGATGCCAACGTCGTAGTAGCGGTCGGGCAGCTCCGACTGAAGGATGTTGAGGCCGGTACCGGAGTTCATGGCGGCCGTGATGCCGACGACGCGCTCGTCTCGGCGGCACTCATCCACCAGCGCGTTTCCGAACACCGTCGTGTACTGAGGCTTGGGGGCCGAGGCGCCCTTCCTCTTCGGGGCCGCGGCGCCGTCGACGACCGAGCCGGGCTTCGCGGCATGCCACTTCTCCATGCCCTCCAGACCGCCCTCCTCGGCCGGCGCGAAGCCCTTGCCCTTGACCGTCTTGCAATGCACCACCACGGGGCGCTCCGCCTCGAGCGCCTCGCCGATCGCCTCGCGCAGCGCCTTCACGTCGTGACCGTCGATCACGCCGACATAGGCGAGATCCAGCTCCTCGAAGAACAGCCCAGGCGCCCAGTACGCCTTCAGCGACTCCTTCAAGATCGGGCCCAGGCGCTCTATCCGCTTGCCGATCCCGGCCGGCAGCTTGGTCAGCGCCTCCTCGGCATCCTCGCGCGCGTGGTACAGCTTCGGATTGAGGCGCATCCGGTTGAAGTAGCGGGACAGAGCGCCGACGTTGGGGGCGATCGACATCCCGTTGTCATTCACGACGATCACGATCGGCTGGTCCATCCCGCCCGCGTTCAGGAGCCCCTCGAACGACACACCGCCGGTCAGGGCGCCGTCGCCGATCACGGCCACCACCCTGCCGTCCGGCGAGACGCCCTTCCTCATGGCCTCCTTGATGCCCACTGCGTAGCTCACCGAGGTCGAGGCGTGGCCCGCGCCCATGATGTCGTGCTCCGACTCGTGGATCGCGCAGAACGGAGCGAGCCCGCCGTACTTGCGGATCGTGTGGAGCTGGTTGCGACGGCCGGTCAGGATCTTGTGCGGGTAGGCCTGGTGCCCGACGTCCCAGAGCACCTTGTCCGTGGGCGAGTCGAGGAGCGAATGCAGGGCCACCGCGATCTCGCACGTGCCGAGGTTCGCGCCGAAGTGCCCGCCGATCTCGCCGATCGTCTCGATGATCAGCTCGCGCACCTCCTGGGCCAGCTGCTGCAGCTGGCCGTCGTCGAGACCCTTGAGGTCGGTGGGGCAGTGGATCGAGTCGAGAAGCCTGTCTGCGGTCATGTCGTGCGGGTGAGGATGTAGTCCGCGATATGACCGAGCAGGCGGGTGTCCCCCTCGGCCTCGGCGAGCGCTTCACGCGCCTTGGAGTGCGACCCCTGGGCCAGTTGCAGGGCCCGCTCCAGCCCGAACACGCTCACGTAGGTTGCCTTTCCATGACGCTCGTCGGACCCCCGCGGCTTGCCGAGCTCGGCCTCGTCCCCGGTCACGTCGAGGATGTCGTCCACGATCTGGAATACAACACCCAGCTCGGCCGCGAAGCGCCGGTAGGGGATTGTGGCAGGTCCGGTCAGGCCTTCGAGCGATAGCACGGCACCGACCGAGGCGGCGATCAACGCCCCCGTCTTCAGCTCGTGCAGGTGGCGGACCTCGACCGTGGGGTCGCCCGCCACGTCGAGGAACTGGCCGCCGACCATCCCCTTTACGCCGGCCGCGGCCACCACCTCGCGCACGGCGGCGAGCACGTGCCGGGGCTCGCCGGGCTGGTCGGTGAGCGCGAGCTGGAGCGCCTCGGCGAAGAGCCCGTCACCGGCCAAAATCGCCACGTCCTCGCCGAAGGCCACGTGGCAAGTGGCCTTGCCGCGCCGCAGCTCGTCGTCGTCCATCGCGGGGAGGTCGTCATGGATGAGCGAGTAGGTGTGGATCATCTCGATGGCGGCGGCCAGCGGCAGCACCTCTTCGGGCGCTCGGCCGAGGGCCTGGGCGGTGGCCAGCGTCAATACCGGCCTGATCCGCTTGCCGCCGGCGAGGAGCGAGTAGCGCATGGCCTCCTCGAGCCGGGCCGCGGCCGGCTCTGCCGCGAAGCGGAGGCCGTCGAGGTAGGTGTCGACCTTGTGCTGGAGCTCTGCGGGGTAGGCCGAGGCCTCGACCTGGGGGGTCAAAGAAGGCGCTCCTGGCCCTCGGTCTGGCTCGCGCTCCGGGCTCGTGCATCGACCTCGGCGCCGAGCTGTGCGGCGAGCTCGGCGCAGCGCTCCACGAGATCTGCGGCCTCGTCGGGTTCGACGGCGCCGGCGCGCAGCTTCTCGGCCACCGCCTCGAGCTCCCCGGTCAGCTGCTCGAGGGACCTCGGAGCATTCACCGGGAGGCCACTTCCTCGCGGTGGACCGCGCCGAGGATGCCGTTGACGAAGGCGGGAGTCTCCGCCGAGCAGAGCTCCTTCGCCATCTCGACGGCCTCGTCGATGGCCACCTCGGCCGGAACGTCCGGCCGGCTGCGGAGCTCGTGGAGAGCCACCCGCAGGATGCCGCGTTCGAGCGGCGCGATGCGATCGAGCGACCAACCGCTCGCGTGACGTTCGATCTGCGCGTCGAGCTCGTCGCGCTCGGCCAGGACTCCGTCAACGAGCTCCCGGGTAAACGCCGTCGCCCCCGGCTCGAGTAGCTCCGGCGCGGGCCGGCCGGTCACGTCGGCCTGATATAGGGCGACGACGGCGGCACGGCGCTGGTCGGTACGGCGCACTCGACTATGCCCGCGAGACGTACTCGCCCGAGCGCGTGTCCACTCGGACGCGATCGCCCACGTTGACGAACAGCGGCACCCGCACGACCACGCCCGACTCGAGCGTTGCGGGCTTGTCGCCGCCGCCCGAGGCGGTGTCCCCGCGCACGCCGGGGTCGGTCTCCGCCACGGTGAGCTCGACCGCGCTCGGGACCTGCACGTCGCTCGGCGAGTCGTCCACATAGAGGACGTCGACCTCCTCGTTGGGCACCACCCACCTGAGCGATTCCTGGACCTGGTCCTCGGGGACCGATAGCTGCTCGTAGCTGCGGACGTCCATGAAGTGCGCGTCGGAGCCGTCCGAATACAGGAACTGCATCTTGCGCGACTCGGTCCGTACCGGCCGGAACTTCTCCCCCGCCCGGAACGTCCGGTCGATCACGGCGCCGTCGTCGACCCGCTTGAGCTTCGTACGCACGAACGCGCCGCCCTTACCCGGCTTCACGTGCTGGAACCCGACGATCTTGAAGACCGTGCCGTCCACCTCGACATGCATGCCGTTCTTGAACTGGTTTGTCGCGACCATCGGAGGCTGCGAAGCCTAGCCATCGGATCGTGTGGCTACAGGCACACCCGCCGGGCCGAAAGCGATGGCGCCGCTATACGTATACGCAATCCCGATGGGCCCAAGCTCAAGCCAGGCACGGGTCCGGCCGACATGGAATAGAAGGCGCATGCGGTCGTCGTTATCCATGGTGTGGTCAACTGGCGGGAGAGTCACTTCGGCGGGCGAGCGGCGGCGGGTGACGCTAGCCTTGGCCGCTGCGGGAGGGCCCGCATCATGACGACGTCTCGGTCCACCGGCTCGCGCAGGAGACGGCCGCCCTGGCGCACGGCGCGGCGGCCGCGGGGCGTCCCGGCGCTCGGTTACGCAAGCGCATCCGCAGGCACCGCGCTCGACGGCCCGGAGATCGAGGCCCAGCGCCTCGAGATCGAGAGCGCCTGCCGGGGCCTCGGCCTGGAGCTCGTGGACCTCGTCCGCGACCACGAGCCGGAGGATCCGGCAAGCCAGGCACGGCCGGGCCTGTCATACGCGCTCGAGCGAATCGACGCCGGCGAGGCGACCTGTCTCATCGTGAGCGACCTCGAGCGCCTCAGCCGGCAGGTCCCCGAGCTGGCGGCGGTGGTCGACCGCCTCGAGCGCGCCCGCGTTCGGCTTATCGCGATCGACGTAGGTCTCGACACGGCCACCCCGAGCGGGCGGTTGGCGGTGACTCGCCGCCCCGCAGCGGCCGAGGCCGAGGGGACCCTCGCCGAGGCCGAGCCGGAGTCCGAACTGGCCGCGGAGCCGGCGGCCGACTCTCCCCCCGCCCCGCCCGTTCGGCCCGCACCCGAGGCGACGCCCATCGAGGCGGATGCCGCGGGAGCGGGGGCCGCGCCGGTCGCTCCAGTACGCGCGGGCGAAACCGTCCGCGCCCTCGGCTACGCGAGCGTTCCGGCGGATGCGGGTGGCAAGGAGCTGGCAGCGCAGAACCGCGCCATTCAGCGGGCAGCGGGGCGCCTCCGTCTCGACCTCGTCGAGGTGGTCCGCGAGCGGGAGCCGAAGCACGGCAAGGCCCTCGACCGAGCGGGGCTCTCGTACCTGATCGAACGGCTCGCGACCGGGGACGCTTCGTGCATCGTGGTGACCGGTCTCGAACGCCTCAGCCGGTCGGTGGCGGAGCTGGGAACGATCGTGCAATGGCTGGAGCAGAATTCGGTGCGGCTGGTCGCCGTGGACCTCGATCTGGACACTTCCAGCCCCGGCGGCCGAACCACGGCCCGGGCACTCACCTCCGTCGGGGGTTGGGAGCGCGAGCGGCTGTCGGAGCGCACCCGCAAGGGGCTGGCGGCGGCCCGCGCGAAGCGCCGCGCCGCCGCCGGCCCAGCAGCGCCCGACTGGGACGCCATCAGGAAACGGATCGCGGCGATGCGAGCCGACGGGATGACGCTCCAGGCCATCGCCGACGTTCTGAACAGCGAGGGGGTGCCGACCCAGCGCGGAGGAGCCGAGTGGCGTCCGTCGAGTGTGCAGACTGCCGCGGGCTACAAACGCCGCACGCGAGCGAAGAACGTGGGGGACCTTCCCGAGGTCGACAGGAAAGTCCAGCAGGGCGACAGACCTGGCCCGAATCGGGGACCGAAGTCCGCGTGAGCGCGCCTTTTACGTACGTAAGGCGCGGACGCTCGGCTACGGTCTATGGCGTAGTTATTGCAGGCGCTGGGCCGCTCCCCGCATAGTGGCCCGGTGCTCTCACGGGCACGGACCGCCCCCCGACTGGCCCCGTCGACTGTCCTGACAGTCGTCTGCGGCCAGCTGTGCCCGGATCCACCTCTAGCAGGGACCGGCGCCGCTGAGATGTCGGAGTCCCGCGGTCTCCGCCCTGTCGCTGCGTCTTTCGATAGGCCGGGCGAGCTCACCTCCTCCGGCGGGCGCGCGCTGCGCCCGCTACAGGTGCAAACCCGGAATCGAAGGGAGGGGGTGAATGAGGAGAAGACTCACCACACTGGGCGTTTGCCTTTGTTGATGGCCCTCGGCGGCGCCGGTCCTGCACTCGCGCAGACCGTTGCCGACCAAGGTGCCGACAACGCCGGCGGGTCCCCAGGCCTCCAACGGCAGTTCCACGACCCAAGGCGGTACCCAGGGCCAGTCGGCCAGCTCGTCGTGTACGCGCGGCTGCGGCGGCGCCCGGCGAAGTCAGCCGCGGCCCAGGGCTCGGACTCCCTCTCATCCACCACGTTCGGCGTGGGTCCCGACGACCCGACCGACGGGGGCCTGTCCGACTGGGTCTGGATCGCTCTCCTGGCGGCCACGGTCGGGCTGCTCCTGGCGCTCCTTCCGCTCGCTCGCCTCAGCCCGCGCGTAGGGGTCTGAGACCCCCGCGTGGCGGGAAGGGCCGTCCACACGAGCGGTCTTTGACGTACTGCACAACCTGAGGTGCCCGAAACGTCCCAACTTCGGTCCCTCGGCGCCGATCCGCTTGCATCCTCGCGAAGGCCGGTCTAGGCTGGCTCGTAACCCCCTGGTTCCTATGGATTCGCCAAAGGAGGACCCTCCAAAATGGCGACCACCTATTGGACTCGCGCCGGACCGCCGATGAAGGCGGCCTTCAATTCGAGAGTGCCATTTCGCCGCCTCCAGCCCGGCGTCAAGTGGCCCAGCGCCTGTCCGCCATCGTGAGCGTTCGGCCCGCCATCGCGGTCGGTGCGGCGTGTGCGGCCCTCTTCGGGGCTTCGTTTGCTGCGGGCAGCGTTACCGGGGGGGACGATGAGCAGCCGCCTCAGGCGCGTCCCGCCTCGCGGCCTGCTCCTCCGAGGCCGGCGCCGCGCACTCTCGCGCTCCGGGAAGCGGTCGGGCTGCCCGACCTGCGCGAGCCGCGCCGGCCCGAGAAGCGGCGGCCAGTGGCGGTGGCGGTCGCGCCGACGCCACCGCCCGTCCGATCTGCCCCCGCTCCCAGGCGTGCTCCGCGACCGGTGAGACCTGCGGCCCCGGCGGCTCCTGCCCCGCAGCCCCAGCCGGCGCCCGCTCCGGCCCCGGCGCCCGCCCCAGCGCCGGCGCCCGCTCCGCCGCCTCCGCCCCCCTCGAACCCGGCCCCGTCCAACCCGCCCCCCCAAGGCGGCACCGGCTTCTTCGACGACGGCGGATGAGCAGCTCCCTAGCCAGCGGGCCGAGCAGGGCGCAGGGTCGACCCGTCAAGGTCGGCACCGTCATCCACGGCTATCGGATACGGCGAAAGCTCTCGGCGCGTCCCGGCATGGACATCGTCGTTGAGGCGAAGGCGCCCGACGGCCGTCTGGTCGCGCTGACGCTGTTTGCGCCGGAGCTGACCCGGGACAAGGAGCTGCGGCGTCGGTTGTTACGGCTGGCCATGCTGAGGGCGTCGATCACGCATCCGCACCTGCTGCCCGTGCTCGGCGTTCACGAGAAGCGGAGCAGGGTCGTTCTGGTGAGCGAGATCGCCAGCCCCTGGACCCTCGCCGACCGGCTTCGACTTGGGGCGCTCGAGCCGGACGAGGCCCTGCGGGTCCTCGCCCAGGTGGCGAGCGGCCTGGAGGCGGCCGCCGCCAAGGGGGTGGTCCACCATGACCTGAGCGCCGGGGCAATCGTGATGGACGAGGGCGAGCCGGCCAACGCGCTGCTGACGGACTTCGGCATCTCCCTTCCGCCCACACCGGGGTGCGAGCTGCTGAGCGCGACGGAGAGTCTCGACTACAGATCGCCCGAGCAGGCGCGGGGCGAGCCGCCGCAGCTCGCGAGCAACGTCTACTCGCTCAGCTGCATTCTCGTCGCGTGCCTCACGGGCGCGCCCCCGTTCCCGTACGACCGGCCGCTTCTCACCCTTCACGCCCACGTCGTGGAGCCGGCGCCACAGATCTCGCGACGCGGGGAAGAGCTCGCGCCCGACATCGACCGCGTGGTTGCGAAGGGCATGGCGAAGGATCCACGCGAGCGGTTCGCCTCCCCGACCCAGCTGATCCGTGCGGCGGCGCCGGCGCTCGGCGTGCAGACCCCGGCGGTGGCGATTCCGTCTCCTCGAAAGCAGCAGCCGCGGCGGCAGCGGACTCCTCGCCGGGCGGCGCCGAAGTCCAGGCGACGCCTGAACCTGGGCCGGGTGGGGGCGCCGGTTTGGGTCGCCCTGGCGCTGTTTGTCAGTGTGCTCGCCGGCTTCGCGACGGGGAACTTGGACCGCTCGTCAGAACAGTCCTCCCCGGCCGCCCGGGTGCCGGCGCCGGCGATCCCTGCCGGGGAGCAGCGGGCGGTGCGGGAGCAGCGGACCGCGTACGTGGAGGCCGTGGGGCGAACGATGAACCGTCTCGACCGGCGTCGGGCGAGAGGGCTGCGGCAACTGCGAGGGGCACAACGTCCGCGAAACCAGGCGGCGGCGGCGGAAGCGCTGGCCGCGGCCTTCGCCAGCGCTCGGGAGTCCCTTGCGTCACCTGCACCCGGCCTGTCGGGCGCGGACTTGTCGAGCTCTCTGAGAGAGGCCCAGCGCGCATATCGCGCACTTGCCGCGGCCGCACGGAAGGGGAGTGGCCGGGCGTGGGAGGCGGCGGGGCGAGAGGCGCTCCAGCACGAGAGGGCCCTCGAGCGGGCGCTGGCCGGCCTCCGTTCGCGCTACGACGAGCTCGAGCGGCGCTCGGCGGCGCCGCCCGGAGCGTGACGGGCGTCACACCGGCGAGTCTCGCCTTCAGGTTCACTGCGCAGACACCAACCTTGCGTTCACCCACAGATGGCCCTGGCTGTGCGAAAGTGGGAGCTTCTGCGGCCCTTCAAATGGCCATTCTGGGCGTGAAGGGCATAAACACAGCCTGAAGGGCTCCAACTAGTCAATGAGCATTCGTCCGATACTCCTGCTCCTGATGGCCTGCGCGGCGCTGTTCGGGATCTCGTTCGCCGTCGGCGGGTTGCTCAAGCAGGGTGAGGAGGGGGTGACGCCGACGAGCGCCAAGTCCACATCACCCGAGATCGCCGAGGAGCCGCCCCTTGCGATAGGACGCGCCGCCGGCCTCCCCGACCTTCGCAGCAGGCCTCGAAAGCCGGATGAGCCCGGGTATGCGGCGGCGACTGTCGCGCCTTCTCCGCCCTCCGCGGCGCCGGCGCCGGCCCAGGAGGCGAGCGCCGAGCCTGCGCCAAGCACCGAGCCCGCGGCGCCGGTCGAGCAGCAGGCCCCGGTCACGCCGCCCCCGCCCCGGTCATCCGCTCCGGACAGCCCGCCGGCCGGACCCGCACCGGACGCCGCCCCGAGCCAGCCGTCCCCCAGCCCGGATCCGTATGCGTCCGGCGGGAGTGGGTTCTACGACGACGGCGGATGAGCGGGCCAATCCGACACGGGACGATGGATACACCCGACCGGCGTGTTCGATCGGGCGCCCTCGTCGAGGGATTCCGTGTCGAGCGTGTGATCGCCACAGATCCCGACCTGCACACCGTGGTCGAGGCCGACACGCCCGACGGCGAGCGCGTCACGCTCACCCTCCTCTCTCCCGCGATCGCCGCGGATCGGGAACTACGCCGAAGCGTGCTGCGGCGCGCTCAACTGCGGGCGTCGATCGAGCACCCGCATCTGGCCCCGCTGCGCGACCCATGCGAGGGGCGGAAGGGGCTCTATCTGGTCAGCGGCGTCGCCGGGGCGGATACGCTCGCGGATCGGCTGCGCGACGGACCTATCGAACCTGCCGAGGCGATGCGGATCCTCGGGCAGGTCGCGGGTGCGCTCGAGACGGCGGCCGCACGCGGTCTGCTCCACCGTGACCTGACTCCGAAGGCCATCGTTCTCCGCGGAGGGCCGCCGCCAGACGCCGTCCTCACGGACTTCGGCGTCGCGATGCCGCAGGCGCGGGGCTGCGAGTTGCGCAGCGCAAGCGAGGGCGCGGACTACCGGTCCCCCGAAGAGGTACGCGGCGAGCCGCTCGAGCCGGAGAGCAACGTGTACTCGCTCGCCTGCATCCTCGTCGAGTGCCTCTCTGGAGCGCCTCCCTATCCCTACGAACTGCCGCTCCTCACGCTTCACGCCCACGTGGTGGAGTCTCCGCCCCGGGTGTCGGACCGGCGTCCCGGCCTGCCGCCCGCCCTCGACGAGGTGGTCGCGAGGGGAATGGCGAAGAACCCGCGCGATCGCTACAGCTCGCCGGCGCAGCTAATCCGGTCCGCGGGGAAGGCCCTGGGCACGGAGCCGGCCATCCCCGTGGTTGCCGCGGCCAAGGAGGACCGCAAGGGACGCGCGAGGGCGCCGGCGCCCCGGATGCTCGCGCCGCGGGCACGCCGCACCGCCGTGTGGATCGGGCTGGCATTGCTCGCCAGCGCGATAAGCGGCTTCGCCACGGGAAGCGTCGACACCTCCGGCCAGACGCAGCCGCCGGCCACGGTCCGCTCGCCGGCTCCCGCCGACCGTATGCAGCAGGCGGCCTATGTGGAGGGCCTGAGCCGGGCAGTGGAGCGTTTGCGCACGCGCCGGGCTGCGGCCCGGCAGCGGCTCCGGGATGCGCGCCGTCCCGGGGGTCAGGCCGCCGCGGCGAGGGCGCTCGCACGAGCCTACCGGGATGCACGCCACGCGCTGCCGGCCGCACCGGCCGCAGCCAGCGGACAGGGGCGGCTCGCCCAGGGATTGCGAGAAGCCGAGCGCGCGTACCGCGAGATGGCGGCCGCCGCCGGAGGCCAGAATCACACTGCCTGGCGGGCCGCCGGGCGCGAGGCTGTGCGTCGCGAGCAGGCGCTTCAGGACACCCTGCGCGCCGTCCGGTTCAGCTAGGAGCGCCGCTCGATCCAGCGAGCGGTGGCGTCGACCAGGCGCTCCGCGCTCGCGATGGCGGCCTGTGCCTCCCGCTCGGGAGCCTGGCCCAGAGCGTGGTCGACGTAGCTGCGGTCCTCGAACAGCTTGCGCAGGATCCGCCCGTCCTCGTGGTCGACGCCGTCGTCGCCTACGACATGGCGACTGAAGGACGACAGCATCCCGGTACGCGTCGTTGGCGCCTCCCCGATCGCGTACAGGGCCGCAGTGGCCGCCTGAAAGCCGGCCATGAAGGCGTGCGACACCGCCTGTGAGGGGAAGCCGGCCTCGAGCAGCGCGCGCGCCGCCCGCACCTCCTCGCGGCCGCGTTCCAGCGGGCGCTTCTCAGGCGAGCTCACTCCACCCGCACCCCTTCGGCGAGAGCGCGGGAAAGCAGCGGCGTGTCGCCGCGTTCGAGCTCGGCCTCGGTCACCGGGATGCCCGTCACGACGGTGTCGTTGCGGACCGAGTGCCGCCACATGACCCTGTCCATCCGCCGTCTCTCCTCCCAGCGGTCGTCCACGTCGTCGAGCACCACGAGCAGCTCGAGCTCCGCCTCTGGGTGAGCCTCCCCGCTCGCCCACGCTCCCAGCAGTAGCACGCCCCGAAGCCGTTCCCGGTAGATGCGCTCGAGGTCGAGCGCTACGCGGTGGGCGACGCATTCGATCGCGCGCCGCTCGCCGCGGGCGTCGTGGAAGGCGAACCAGGCCTCACGCAGCTCCGGGTAGTCGAGCAACGTGTCCTTGAATCGGCGGAGCGCCCCGCGTCCGGCGATCGCGCGTTCGAGCAGGTCGCGCGTCCGCGGTTCGCGCACGAAGGCAACGAAGTCCTCCATGTCGCCGTAGCCGATCGCTGTCGGCAGAGGCTCGACGAGGATCAGGCGACGGCCGTCGCTCTCCGGGAAATGGGCCGTCTCGGGCTCACCCGTGAAGTGCGGCTCGACCTCTCCAGTGTCCGCATCGAGCCACCAGCTGTGCTCCTCCGAATGGTCCTCGAGCGCGAGCGCGAGATCGGCGAGATCCACCTGCTCCGGATCGAGCATCGTCACCTCCCTTTGTCCGCTCGATCAGGCCCGATCGTACCCGGGCCCTCGGCACGCTCGATCCCCGACGGCAGCCGCCCTTCCTCTGTCAGCTTCTCGAGGTGCGCCGCGAGCGTGAGCGCGGCCGCGGGCCGCAGCTCGGGCGGTGCGTCCGACCACGCGGCGTCGAGCAAGTCGTCGCGATCGCGCAGGCCGGAGTCGAGCGCGGCGAGCAGGCGCCGCTCGCGATCCAGGCGGTGCTCGATGTACTCGTCGAGCTTTGCTTCCGGGTCCCAGACGTAGGGGCCGTGTCCGGGACACAGGACATCGAGCTCGAGCGCCCGGAGGCGCCGCAACGAGTCGAGGTATGCGGACAGCGATCCCTCGCCGGGAGCGATGAAGACGCTCCCGCTGCCGAGCACGGTGTCGCCGGTGAAGCAAACTCGCCCTGCAAGCAGACATACGCTGTCGGCCGAGTGCCCCGGCGTGCCGAGCGCTTGGAAGGGACCGATCTCCTGACCGTCGCTCGGGAGGGTCACGGCGGCCCCCAGATCGCTCGCGCCCTCCGCGTGGTCGGCGTGCGAGTGAGTCAGCACCACCCCATCGATGCCGTCGCGCGCGGCCGCCCGGACGGCGTCGAGATGGGCGGGATCCGCCGGCCCTGGATCGACCACCCAGCCCGCCACCACGTATGTGTTGGTGCCGTCGAGGGTCAGTGCCGACGGATTGGCCGCGCGAACGCGGACGACGCCTGGGGGATCACGGTCGGAGGCCTGCATTGCCCATCTTTGTAGCGAGTAAGCTCGCATGGGGTGGACTCGCAAACACCACGGACGGTCTTCGCCAGCGAGCGGGGGGCGTTCCTGCTCGCCTTGGCAGCCGTCTGCGTCGTGGCGGCTCTCGAAGCCGCGCTCGGGGCCCGGCCGGTCCTCGCAGAGCTTCTGCTAGCGGGTCCGCTGATCGCCGCTTTCGGCGCGAGTGCTCGCCAGGCCTCTGCCGTGGCCGTCCTGGCCCTGGTCGCGTCGATCGCACTCGGCTGGGCGAGCGATGCGTTCGGCTCGGCCGAGCATGTGGCATCGGTGATCGCGGTCGGCGTGGGCGGCCTACTCTCAGTTGCGGTCGCGCGCACGCGGCCCTTCCGCAGCGGCCGCGGCCAGAGGAAGCAGACGGATGCCGAGCGAGACGAGCTGCTGCGGCTCGAGCAACTGGCGCGACGAGACGCGAGCCAGGCGCGCGATCAGCTCGAAGCGATCCTGCGCGGCGTTGCCGACGCCGTGACCGCCCAGGCGCCCGACGGCCGCCTGCTGTTCGCGAACGACGCGGCGGTGGCGACGCTCGGGTACGAATCGAGCGAGGCACTGCTGACGGCGTCCACAACGGACATTCTGAACCGCTTCGAGATGCTCGACGAGCACGGAGAGCCGTTCCCGCTCGAGCGGCTGCCGGGCCGGCGGGCGCTCCAGGACGGAGAGCGTGGCGAGGCCCTGGTGCGGTTCCGCGTCCGCGCGACCGGCGAGGAGCGCTGGTCGGCGGTGAAATCGACCCCGATCCGAAACGGCGAGGGACGGGTGGTCATGGCCATCAACGTGATCGAGGACCTCACGGCGCACAAGCGTGCCGAACTCGCCCAGCGGTTCCTCGCCGAGAGCAGCTCGGTCCTTGGCTCCTCGCTCGACCCAGACGAGTTGTTGCGCGAGGTCGCGGCGCTCACGGTGCCGGATGTCGCGGACTGGTGCGCGGTGGATCTCCGCGACACGAACGGCGGCATCGACCGAGTGGCGCTGGCGCACGCCGATCCCGGGATGGTCGCGCACCTCCGGGAGCTGGCGAGACGCTACCCGTTCGACCCGGATGCGCCGAGAGGCGTCCCGAAAGTGGTGCGCACCGGCTCGCCCGAGGTGTACGAGGAGATTCCGGACGCACTCCTGCGAGAGGCGGCGGTCGATGCGGAGCATCACCGGCTCCTCAGCGAGCTCCAGCTGCGCTCGGCGATGCTCGTACCGATGATCGCCCGCGGCCGGACGATTGGCGCGCTGTCGTTGGCGACCGGCCCCTCGGGCCGGCGCTTCGACGGGCAGGATCTCGAGCTCGCGGAGGAGCTGGCCCGGCGCTGCGCCAGCGCAGTCGACAACGCCCGGCTCTACCGCGAGCGCGCCTACATCGCACGCACGCTGCAGCAGAGCCTGCTACCGATCGAGCTGCCGGACATCCCGGGGGTCGAGGCGGCGGCCCGCTTCCGGCCTACCGGAGAGGGCAGCGAAGTGGGCGGTGATTTCTACGACGTCTTCGAGACCGGCGGGCGTGGTTGGACGGTGGTGATCGGCGACGTCTGCGGCAAGGGCCCCGATGCGGCCGCGGTGACCGCCCTGGCCCGCTACACGCTGCGGGCGGCCGCAATGGGTCAGAGCGTGCCGAGCCGCAGCCTCCGCATTCTCAACGAGGCGCTGCTGCGCCAGCGAGACGACCGGCGCTTCTGCACAGTGGCCTACGCATATCTCGAGGTGCTCGACGGCGGAGCCCGGGTCGGTATCGCAAGCGGCGGCCATCCGCTTCCGCTCCTGCTCCGTGCCGACGGGACGGTCGAGCCAATCGGCGAGCACGGCACACTGCTCGGGGTGGTCCCCGATCCGAAGCTCGAGGACCGGGCCGCCTCCCTCTCCCCCGGCGATGCAATCGTCTTCTACACCGATGGCGTGGTCGAAGGCAGAGGCGGAAGGCACGTCTTGGACGAGGCGGGGCTGGCCGGACTCGTCTCGGCTTGCGCGGGCCAGGGCGCCGACACGATCGCCGCCAGGGTCGAGCAGGCGGCGCTGCGTTCGCAGGGCCGGCCCCCGCGCGATGACATTGCCGTGCTGGTCCTCCGCGTGAGCCGCGACCGACGACCGCCAAATGTTGCGGTCCCAGATGGTTTGGGTACACCCTGAGCAGGTTCTTGATCGGAGGGGAGAGCAGCTATCGCCCCGAATTACGGCATCCTGGCGCGCGCGAGCGCGTTGCCAGGAGATCACAGCTCCCACCCGGGATCATTCAGAGGGCCGGGCGGGCCGCCCGACATGGGACGGCAGCCCGCGGACGAAAACCTGATCCTGCGGCTTCCAGGCGGGCCCGATGCCGCCGCCCGCGCGCGGCGGGAGCTATCGCGGATGCGGGCCGACCTCGATCCGCCGCTCGCGGAGACGCTGCGGCTGCTCGTGACCGAGCTGGTCTCGAACGCAGTCAGGCACACAGCCGCCGAAACGGTCTCACTGAAGGTGCTCGTCGGGCGGGCGGTCGTGTTCACCGAAGTGAAGGACTCGGGGCCGGGCTTCGATCCGGCGGAGTCCGGAGCGCCACACTCCAACCACACCGGGTGGGGCCTGTTCCTCGTGGAGCGCCTCGCCGACCGCTGGGGCGTCGCCGAGGAGCACGCGGCCACGAAGGTCTGGTTCGAGCTGCGGCGGGCGTAGGCCGTCGCCCGGGCGTCAGGCGGCGCGCGCCTCGCGGACGGCCGCCGCCGGGGTGCCGTGCCAAGGCTCGCCGTGACCCGGCAGGAGCATCCCGGCGTCGAGCCCCTCGATCGCGGTGAGGGACTCGCGTGCCTGTGCCGTGCTCACGTTTGTCGGCCCCGGCATCAGCTGGGCTCCCGGCCTGTCGGTGAAGAAGTTCCAGGTGCAGAGGGCGTCGCCGACGAACAGCGTGCGGGTCGCCTCGAACAGCAGCGCGCAGTGACCGTCGGTATGGCCCGGCGTGTGGACTGCGCGCGGGCGGCCGGGGACGTCGAGCGCGTCGCCATCGGCGAAGGTCTCGGCGCCCTCGACCTTCGGAGGCTTCCCGCCGCCGCCGCGAGCCATGTGTCCCATCACCCTCCAGAAGCGCCACCGCCACGCGACGCGCGGCAGGGCCCGGAGCGGCGCGGCCTCGCCCTTCTTCGGGCCGTGCTTGCGGAGCGTCTCCTCGTCGGCCTTGTGGATCAGCACGCGGGCGCCGGCGTCACGGAGCGCCGAGGCCACCCCGGTGTGGTCCGAGTCGGAGTGGGTGAGCACCACCGCGTCGACCTCCCCGGGCGCGCGACCGATCGCCCGCAGGTCCGCCTCAAGCGTTTCGCGGAACTTGGGCAGGCCCGCGTCGACCGCCGTCAGCCGGCCGTCTTCCTCGACGAGATACCAGTTGACGACCTCGCTGCCGAGCGCGTGAATGCCGTCGGCGATTTCGACCGGTCCTCTCACCCGAGACCCAGCTGTTCCTCGGCCGGCGCCGTCTGGCCGAGCAGGGCCCGAAAGCGCTGCGCGGCCGTGGGCGCGTCGTCGCCGCGGTTGTTGTTGAACGCCACGTGCACCTCCGCAGCCTGCTCCGCCAGCGAGCCTACCCGCCCACCGATTCCCTCGAGCTCCTCATCGCTGTAGCGCCACGCGAAGCGCTCGGCGACCGACCTGCCGTGAAGGTAGCCCTCGGTGTTGCGGCCGTGGGCGCGCAGATAGGCGAGCCGGTCGCTCGTCACCGCATCGAGGGGCGGCATGATGGGTATCTCGTCGCCCGGCGGCGCGTCCACGCAGACGAACGTCACGCCGCGCTCCGAAAACCAGCCGAGCGTGCGCTCGATGCGCTTCTCCCGCACCCAGCCGCGGTGACGCAGCTCCACGGCGACGGGGTGCGGTGCGAGGGCCTCGACGAGCTGGTCGAGCTCCTCGAGCTCGTGCCTGCGAGGCGCGAACGCCGGTGTGAGCTGGACCAGGTAGGCCCCGAGCTTGCCCGCGTCGGCGAGCGGCGCCGTCTCCTCGACGAGACGCCTCGCGAGCGCCAACTCGAGCTCGTCGCTCAGGCGCACCCGCCCGCGCTCGTTGGTTTGAACGCCGTCGCGCAGGTCGGGTGGCAACGAGTCGAGTGGCGCCGCGTGGCGCGACAATGCCCGGTGGACCTTTACGTCGAAGACGAAGTCCTCCGGGGTCGCGGCCACCCACTGGTGCACCGTCGAGCGATCCGGCACCGCGTAGAAGCTCGAGTTCAGCTCGACCGTCTGGAAGCGCTGTGCGTACCAGGGCAGCCGCTCCTTGGCGGCCATCTTCGGCGGATACCACTCCTTGACGAACCCCGGATCCGCCCAGCTCGAAGTGCCGACGAGTATGCGTCCCGACATAGCCGTAACTGTAAGGTTGCCGCGTGACCCAGCCCGAGCTCGCCTGGAAGCTCGACGAGATCTCGCCGCGTGCCTACCAGCACCCGGCCGATCGCGCGGCCACGGCCGCGCTGGCGAAGATCCCATACCTCGACCAGGTAGTGCGAAAGCTGATCGCGCTCGGCTACGAGCGCGCGCTGCGGGCGGCGACGCTCGGTTCCGCGGTGAGGCTCGGCCAAGAGCAGCTTCCGGGCATCTGGGTGCTCCACCGGCAGGTCTTCAACACGCTCGACATGGAGCGGGTGCCGGATCTCTACATGACCCAGTATCCGATCGCGAACGCGTTCGCGATCGGAACCGAGAGGCCGATCGTGGTGCTCAACTCGGAGCTGGTCCGCATCCTCGACGACGAGGGGCGGAGAGTCGTCCTGGCACACGAGGCCGCGCACATCCAGTCCGATCACGTCCTGTACCGCCAGGCGCTGGCGATCCTGCTGATGCTCGGATCCTCCGTGCGCCTTCCGATACTCGCCGGCCTGCCCCTGCTGGCCATCGAGCTTGCGCTGTTCGAGTGGCTGCGAGCTGCCGAGCTCTCGTGTGACCGCGCGGCCGCGCTCGTCACCCGCGACCCACAAGCCGTATGCCGGGCGATGATGGTGATTGCCGCGGGCGAGGCCGCCGAGGACCTCAACCTCGACGCGTTCATCGCACAGGGCATGGAGTATTCGGAGGGCGGCTCGGGCCTCGAGCGACTGACGAAGCTCCTCCAGAATCTGCGCCTCACCCACCCGATGCCGGTCCGCCGGGTGCGGATCCTCCTCGACTGGGTGCGGGAGGGCGAGTACGACCGCATGGTTCGCGGCGACTACATGCGCCGAGGCGAGGAGCCCACGGCAGGCGAGGAGGCGGACGCCGCCGGCGTCTACTACGCTGACCGCGTCGGCGATGCGATCGAGGCGGCCGGCTCGTCGGTCGCCGAGGTGGGCCAGCAGCTGGGCGACTGGCTGAAACGGACGCGCGGGGGCAGCGAGGACAAGGGCGATTAGGCGAGCGCGTTGCCGCCGGCCGTCCGGCTTTGTCGGCCGTGCCGAGGGCCATGAAATCCCGCACCGTCCTGGATAAACTCGGCAGGCGCGGTGCAATAAAGAACGGCACAGGTGCGGAAGCACCAGTGCGACAGGGCCACACCCTTACCCGCCCAAACGCCGCCGGACGAGACCGGTCTGCTGTGAGCCCGCCAGCGCCGGCGGCGCCTCGCGGCAATGGTCGCCGGGCGCAGTGGCGAGGTCGAGGCCGGCGAGTCACGGGCTTGACGCGGCACCGGGCTATCGGCCCCTCCTCCCGAAGCTGTGCGCCGCCGGGGCGACCGCCCGCAGGTCGGACTCTTCCTCCGCCCCGGGGAGCCCTTCGCCGGCCTCGCCGCTCCACGTGCGGCGCGGCTCGATGTGCTTCACCTTCGCGCTCGGCATATCGGGCCGCTCGAGGCGCTCGATCCGGTCGACGAGCACGTTGATCGTGCCCTCGCGGCTCTCGAGCCGGCCCATCGCCAGCACCAGCGGCTCCGCTCGCACCGCCAGCCGGAAGCGTTCGTGGATCGGCGGCGGCACGATCAGGTTGACCGTTCCGTG
This sequence comes from Thermoleophilaceae bacterium, assembly GCA_036519295.1. Lineage (GTDB taxonomy): Bacteria > Actinomycetota > Thermoleophilia > Solirubrobacterales > Thermoleophilaceae > JACVRW01. The sequence continues at coordinate 9,524 of DATDLN010000237.1, read as the reverse complement.
CTCGTCCTCCAGGAGCATGAAGGTCACCCCCTTGGCCGTCGCCGGCCGCTGGCGGGCCACCACCAACCCCGCCACCCGCACCCGCCGGCCGTGCGGATGGTGCTCGAGCTGGTCACTCGTGCGCAGGTCGGCGGGCAGCGCCGGGCGCAGCAGCTCCATGGGATGCTCCCGCAGGGTCACCCCCGTGGAGCCGTAGTCGGCGAGCATCCGCTCCCAGGCGGTGAGCGCCCGCAGCGCGGGACCCGCATGTGGATCGAGCGGCAGGGCGAGCTGCGTGCCCTCAGGCACGGCGACCCCGGGCATGGCCACCCCCAGCAGCCACAGCGCCTGGCGGCGCCTGCCCACCTCGGGCCCCTCGACCAGCGCGTCGCAGGCTCCCGCCCAGGCCAGCCGGCCAAGCGTTTCCGCCGAAGCCCCCGATCGTCCCGCGAGATCGCCGAGCGAGCGCCAGCCGCCGCCTCCGTCCCGCTCCGCCACCAGTGCCCGCACCTCAGCCGCGCGCACGCCGTTCACGTAGCCCAGCCCGATCCGCACGCCGCCGTTCTCCGTCAGGCAGTGGGCGGCACTCCGAACGACGCATGGCGGCAGTACCTCCACCCCCCTCCGCTGCGCCTCGTGCACCAGCGAGTCCGGCGGATAGAAGCCCATGGGCTGCTCGTTCAGGAGCGCGCAGAGGAACTCCGATCCGTAGTGGACGCGCAGCCAGGTCGACTGATAGGCCAGGAGGCCGAACGCCGCCGAGTGCGCCTTGGGGAAGCCGAAGCCCGAGAAGCCGACTATCTGCGTCCAGACGTGCTCCGCCGTCGCGCGTGGCGCGCCGCGCTCGGCCGCGCCCGCGAGGAACTTCTCCTCGTAGGCCCGGATCGCCGCCTCCGAGCGCTTGCGGCTCATCGCCCGCCGCAGTCCCTCCGCCTCGCCGGGGCTGAAGCCCGCGAACTCCATCGCCACCTCGAGCACCTGATCCTGGAAGACGATCGTGCCGAGGGTGTCGCGCAGCACCGGCTCGAGTGAGGGATGCTCGTAGGGCACCTCGAAGGACGGATCCTCGCGCAAAGCCTTGCGATTCTCGATGTAGGGGTGGACCGCCCCGCCGATGATCGGCCCGGGCCGCACCAGCGCCACCTGCACGGTCAGGTCGTCGAGGTTCTCGGGGCGGGTGCGCTTCAGCATCTGCATCTGCGCGCGCGACTCGATCTGGAACACGCCCATCGTCTCCGCCTCCTGGATGCGGTCGTACACCTCCCTGTCGTCGTAGGGGATGCGTGACAGGTCGATGCGCTCGCCGCGGACGCGCGCGATCTCGTCCACGCAGCGCTCGACCGCGGAGAGCATGCCGAGGCCGAGCAGGTCGATCTTGAGGAAGCCGGCGTCGCCGCAGGAGTCCTTGTCCCACTGCACCATCTGGCGCCCCTCCATCGAGGCGGGCTGCACCGGGCAGAGGTCGACCAGCGGCTGGGTCGAGATGACCATGCCGCCCGGGTGCTGGGACTGGTGGCGTGGCAGCCCCCAGGCGTCGCGGGCCAGCTTCACGAGCGCGTCCCACCGGGGTGAGCTGGCCCGTGGTACGTCGCCCTCGATGTCGTTGCGGTCCTTCCATGGATCCACCGCGCGCGCGAGGCGTTCGATCTCCCCCGGCGGCAGGCTGAGCGCCTTGGCGAAGTCGCGCACCGCGGAGCGCACCTGGAAGGTGGCGAAGGCGGCGACCAGCGCACAGCGGTCGCGCCCGTAGCGGTCGTGCACGCGTGGGATCAGGACGTCGCGGATGTCACGCGGGAAGTCGAGATCGATGTCGGGCAGCGCGCTCAGCTCCTCGTTCAGGAAGCGGCCGAGCAGCAGCTCGTTCTCGATCGGATCGATGTGCGAGAGCCCGGTGAGGTAGCAGACGATCGACGACACGCTCGAGCCGCGCCCGCGGCCCGGTGGCAGCAGCCGGCGGACGGAGTCGGGCCCGCGCACCTCGCAGGCCACCTCGCGTGCGAGCTCGAGCATGTCGCGGTGGAGCAGGAAGAAGCCGGCCAGGCCGAGATGGCGGATCACGCGCAGCTCCTCCTCGAGCCGCGAGGCCGGATCCGACCGCTCGCCGTAGCGCTCGCGTAATCGCTTCCAGCAGATCTCGGCGAGCCGGCAGTCGGCGTCCGGGTCCTCGGAGCCGGGGTAGCGGTAGCCGAGGTCCTCGGTGAGGTCGAAGCGAAGGCGGTCGGCGAGCCGCCCGCTCTCCTCCACGGCGTCCGGGTGCTCGCGGAAGCGCTCGGCCATCCGCCCCGGCGGTGCGAGAACGTGCGACGAGTTGCCGCGCCGGCGGGGCTCGGTCTCGTCGAGCGTGGCGCCGAGGCGCACGGCCACCATCGCGTCCTGGAGCGGGATCCGATCGCGCGCGTGGACGTGCACGTTGCCGGTGGCCACGCACGGTACCCCCAGCCGCGCCGCCAGCTCCTCCAGCAGGCGGTTGCGGTGGCGGTCGTGGCGCCAGTACGGGCGCTGGAGCTCGATGCGAAAACGGTCGGCGCCGAAGGCGCGCAGCAGGCGGCGGGCGACGGCGGCCGCGCCCGCATGGTCCCCGGCCTCGACCCGCGAGGCCACCGCCCCGTCGCGGGCGCAGCCCGAGAGGCAGACGAGACCGGCCGCGTTCTGCTCCACCTCCTCGAGCGGGATCGACGGCTCCTCGTCGAGCGGGTCCTGGCCCGGACGCCGTCCCTCCCTGATCTGCGCCACGGGCTCGGACCAGCCCTCCCGCGCCCAGCGCCGCGTGTGCCAGTGCGAGGCGGTGATCAGCCGGCAGAGGTTCGTGTACCCCTGGCGCGTCTCGCACAGCAGGGTCAGGTGGGTGCCGTCGTCGAGCGTGAGCTCCGCGCCGGTGATGGGGCGCACACCGAGCGGCTTCAAGGCGTGCGCAATCTCCATGGCGCCGTGCAGGCCGTCGTGGTCGGTCAGGGCGAGCGCGCTGTGGCCCTGCTCGGCGGCCGCCCCGGCCAGCTCGACCGGATGCGAAGCCCCGTCCAGGAAGGAGTAGGCGGAGTGACAGTGAAGCTCGACGTACGGCATCGAACACATGTTCCCACCGGAGTAGGATGGATACGCGTGTGGAAGACTCGTCCCATGGGGCTTCCGAGCCTGCAGGGCCGCGTCCCCCTCGTCCTCACCCTCGTCGCTGTCTCAGCTTTTCCGGCGGCCTGCGGCGACGACGACGATGAGCGCCGTGTGAGCGGCACCCCCGACCAGGGTCATTCGAAAGAGGTCGAGCGAAATCCCTACGCCGTAACCTGCGGCGACCTGGCAAGGCAGACCTCGCACCCCGAAAGCGCGCGGCTGGTGATCCATGCGGAGTTCGCGCTCGCCCAGGATCCCGTTCTGAGGAAGGTGGTCGCGAAGCAGACGCTCAACCGGACCGGCCGGAGCGTGTACTTCGCGATGACCGAGATCTGCAAGGGACGCGACCCGTCGTTCGAGCCGGGCCGGCTCGCCGTCGAGGGGGTGCTGGAAGGCAAGTACCGGGCGGCGAAAGGGCGTCCCGGGTAAGGCCTCAGACCGTCTGGGGTCCGGGTCTGCCGTTCTCCACAACGAACGACGCGAAGGTTGACACCGGCGCGTCGCTCCGGCTCACCGTGCTGACCATGCGCAGGTCCAACCGCCATGGTCACGGTCCACCAGGCAGCGCACGTAGCCGCGCCGGTCGCCGTCGAAGAACTTGATGTGAGGATGGGCCGGGATCATCGGCCCGTAGTAGGGGCCGTAGATGATGCCGTCGCCGTTGGAGGAGATCGAGGTACCCACGAACTCCGTCGCCACGGTTGCCGAGTCGGGGTTGGAGAAATCCTTCTTGATGTCGTTGACGAAGGTCGAATGCCAATCACCGGTGATGACCACCGGGGTTCCGCACGCGGGCGGCAGCGAGGTGTCGATGATGCGCTGCCGAGCCGCCGGGTAGCCGTCCCAGGCATCGTGCCAGTAGATCCGTGGGTCACGCGGTTGTGATCGAGCTGTCCCATCATCACCTGCTGGGCGATGACGTTCCAGCGCGATCGCGAGCGCGCGAGCCCGTCGAGCAGCCACGCTTCCTGCTCACTGCCGAGCATGGTCACCGCGGGGTCCAGTGACTCGGGGCAGCGCGGGAACTCGCCGTCGCCGCACGGCTGGTCGGTGCGGTACTGCCGCGCGTCCAGGACGCTGAACTCCGCCAGGTCGCCCCACCCCATCCGCCGGAAGAGGCGGACCTGGCCGCTGCGGGGCAGCGCCGCCGGGCTCAACGGAATGTGCTCGAAGAAGGCCTGGTAGGCGGCCGCCCGGCGCGCTGTGAACGCCGGATTGGGCTCGCCACCTTCGGGGGCGAGTCGCGCGTAGTCGTTCTGAACCTCGTGGTCGTCCCAAGTGACGATCCACGGGAACAGCTGATGGGCGCTCTGCAGGTCGGGATCGCTCTTGTAGAGACCGTGCTGCAACCGGTAGCGCTCGAGCGTCTCGCATTCCGGGCGGAACTGGTCCGGCACGGGCACGTTTGCGGAAGCCGCCGTGCTCGTCTATCCCGTACTCGTAGAAGTAGTCGCCGAGGTGCACGACGAATGCGAGATCCTCCTCGGCCAGGCGCCGGTACGCCGAGTAGTAGCCCTCATCCCAACGCTGGCAGGAGGCGAATGCGAACGCCAGCGACCCGAGTGAGGTCCCCCGCGCCGGGGCCGTGAGGGTACGCCCGACAGGGCTCAGCTCGTCGCGGTACTTGATGGAAGAAGTACTCGCGCCGGGGATCCAGGCCTCCAACCTCGACGTGCACGGAATGCGCCAGCTCCGGGACCGCGAGCGCGACGCCCCCGCGCACCACGTGACGCATCCTCGGTCCTTCGCAACACGCCAGCCGACAGGCGCCCGGCGGTACGGCATGCCGCCGTCGGGCTCGAGAGGATCGGGCGCAAGGCGGGTCCACAGCACGGCGCCGCGGGGCGTGGGATCACCCGAGGCGACCCCCGAGCGTGAACGGGTAGCCCCGGAGCGGACGGGCGGCGTGAGCCAAGTCGCCGCGAAGCTGGCAGAACGCGGCGGCCCCGGCCAGCGCCCCGGTCAACTGGATGAAGCGGCGACGGTCCATCGGTCCCGCCAACTCTCCTCGAGCGAGTCGAACGGATCGGTCATGGTCCCCCCTTCGGTGGCAGAGCTACAGCCCGGCGCGGACAGCCAGTCAAGAAGGGGGTCGCCAATGCAGAGGTTGACTCGTGCGGGCCGTCACCGGTAGAACACTTTGGGCCTTGGCGCGAGGGGAGAGGAGATCTGCTCATGAAAGGGAAGCGCTGGGTAATCCCGACATTTGTCGTAGCCCTGCTGCTCGGGTCGCCGGCGGCGCAGGCCGGCCACCGCGATCGACCGTCGAGGGTTCTGATCGTCGTGTTGGACCAGGCAAGACCCGACACGATCCAGCGCTATGGAATGGAGAACGTCCAGACGCTCATGAGGGATGGGGTCAGCTTCCCCAACGCCCTCGTTGGTCACATGGCCGCCGAGACGGTGATCAGCCATAACGTGATCACGAGCGGCCTGCTCCCGAAGCACATGGGCTGGTCGAACGAGGTCTACCGGGACTCGGGAAATGTGCTCGGCACGCCCGGCGCATACCACGTGACGTCCAGCATGTCCTGCGCCCAGTTCGCTGCTCTGATCGACGCGGGCGGCTACCCCAAGCTTCAGGACTACCTGGACGCGGCGTTCGGCGAAACGTCGGCCTTTGCGTCGATCTCCCAAAAGCGCACGTCCGCGTGCACCAGCGGAGAGACCAGCTCGGGCGTGGATGACGGCACCGCCACCCCCGATCCCGAGGACATCATCTTCCAGATCCGGGGCAGCAATGTCGCCAGCCTGTGCGGGTCGGGCTGGCGCCGGCCCGAGTACATCGGCGTGCGTCGCGCGTACTTCGGCTTCACGGACGACTGCACGGACCGCTGGTGGACCTTCCAGGGCGCCGGCGCCTACGGGACGGGAGGCCTCTCGCCGGCCAACATCTATCCGCTCGACGGCAACCGCTTCGTGCCAGGGTTCGACCCGGCGCACATCGGAGGCGACAATTGGTCCGCCGACGCCGCCATCCGCTTCATCCAGAACGAGCCCAATTGGCACGGCCTGTTGGTCAGCCTCGGCGGGATCGACAAGCTTGGTCACATGTGGGGGCCCGAGGACGGGGGGGAGACCGGGGCCCTGCCCGGGTCCATCGAGGAGATGCGCCACTTGCCGTTCGTCGCGAAGAACGCGGACGAACAGGTTGGGAGGATCGTCGACGCCCTGGCCGAGACCGGGCTCCTCGATGACACGCTGATCGTCATCACCGCCGACCACGCCGCTCAGACGGGCCGGCCCTTCCACGGCGTCCTCGCCCCGGGCGTGGAGAACCCCCTCTGCGCCCCACCGTCGACGGGGATTCGGTCGGACTGCAACTGGTACTTCGGCAGCGACTCCGACGAGATCTATCGCGATCCGAGTCCCGCGGTCGCACAGCTCAGGGACGCCCTGGCGGGCAACCTCGACTTCTCCTACCAGGACAGCCAGGTCGCTGCCTGGCTGCACGACACCTCGCTTTCGAAGAAGCGCGAGGCGGCCGCGGCGGTGCTGGACATGCCCGGCGTCATCGCGAGCTACCACACGGACGCTGCGCAAGACGACTATGTCCTGTTCGGCACCAACAAGATGCGAGGTGCCGAACGGAGCTGGTTCGTGAGGCACGGCGGGGAGCTCGTGGACACGATGGCCGAGCCCTCCGGGCCTGACGTGGTGGGCCTCATGGCGACCGACCAGACCTACGGTGTAATTGGCGACCACGGCGGCCACCAGCGCCTGGTCCAGAACATCCCGATGGTCTTCTACGGGCCCGGAGTGGGATCCAGGGATTCGCGGCGGGCCATTCGGCTGGTGGACGTGCTCCCCACCATCCTCAGGACGATGGGAATCCAATACGACGAGGGCGGCCTCGACGGAAAGGCGGTGCGGCTGTCCTCAGGCCGCTGAGCTCCGGCGCCGGCGCTTGGCTCGGTAGAGAGCGTCGTCGGCTCGGGCCATCAGGTCCTCGGGGTTCTCACCCTGCTCGTGGACGGCGATGCCGAAGCTCGCCTCGACGCGCGTCAGCGGCGGCTTCGCGCAGACCGAGATCGCCGCCGCCAGGCGCCGGGACACCCGCTCGGCGTCGAGGCGCGAGGCGCCGGCGAGCACCACGCCGAACTCGTCGCCCCCCAGGCGGTAGGCCTCGTCGCTCCGGCGGAGGCCCGTCTGGAGCGCATCGCCCAGGAGCCGAAGTGCGAGGTCGCCCGCCTCGTGGCCGAAGGTGTCGTTGACCTCCTTGAGGTTGTCCATGTCGCAGAGGATCAGCGCGAAACCCTGACCGGCCTGGGCGGTCTCCCGCGCGAGCCGCGCGGTGAAGGCGCGTCGGTTGGGGAGACCGGTAAGGGTGTCGTGGAGGGCCTCGTGGCGCAGCCTCACGGCCTGGTCGGCCGACTGGAGCGCCGCCACCGCCTGGTTGGCGAACAGCCGCAGCGCCTGAAGCCGCGCGTGGCTCGGGAGCAGCCTGTCACGCGGGTCGTCGACCCAGATCAGGCCGATCGGACCGCCCTCCGGCTCGGTCAGCGGGACCATCAGCCAATGCCGCGACCAGGCGTGCGGGCCGTGGCCGTTCAGCTCCGAGCGGTGGCCCAACTCGTCCACGCCCAGCCGCTCCTGCGCGACGTCGGCCGGCACGAGGTAACAGCCCGCAACCTCGAACTCCTCCGTGAACAGCTGCTCGAGCGCCTCGAGGCTGATGCCCTGCCGCGCGGTCGCCTCCTCCGGCGCCCAGCCGCTCGCGGCCACCGGGGCCAACGGCATGTCGAGCCCGTCCGCGAGCTCGATCACGACCTTGTCGAAGCCGAGCGCGTCCTGGATCCCGTCGCACACGGCCTGGAGGATCTCTTCGGCGTCCTCGGCCTCGGCCAGCCGGGCGGACACCTCCAGCACGCGCTCGAGCATTCGCTGGTGCTCAACGTCGTTGGCCGTGTCCTGCGCGATCCGCAGCGCGAGGGCGGCGTGCCGGGCGATCGTCACGAGCGCGTCGAGCTCGTCGTCGCTCGGACGGCGGCCGGTCTCGGGCTCGTCCACCGACACCACGCCGAGCAGATCGCCGTTCGTGTCCTGTAGCGGCACGAACAGCGCGTCCTCGGCGTTCCAGGCGTCCGGATCGTCGATCGGCTCGAGGTCGGGGACGTATGTCTCGACCCCGAGCTCGTCCCAGTCGAACTCGTCCCCCGGCACGAAGTAGGCGCCGCGGCGCTCGAAGCGATCGGCCAGGAGCGGGGTCCACGTGTCCCTGGGACTGGTCAGGCCGAAGAGCGTCTTGACCGACTCCTCCGAGCCGACCACCGCCGCGGTGAGCATGTCGTCGAAGGCCGGTCGGTAGACGTTCACCACCACGCAGCCGTAACCGAGCACCTCCGCGATCGTGCGGCACACGTCTTCGAGCACGATCTGGAGGTCGTCGGGGCTGCGGACGGACGCGGTGCGCTCGAACATCGCCCCGAGGCGGGCGAGCATGGTCAGCTGAGCGACGGGCACCTGGCGGTTGTCCGGAGTGTGACGAGGATCCAAGGCATCATCCAAATGAATTATCGGCCGCGCGGGAGCCAGCTTGAATCCTACGCTCGCTGCAGGAACCAGCCGCCTCCCGCCAAATCGCGGAAGACGACCACGTTGCGCCCGTCGGCGAGCACCACCTCGAAATAGCGTCGCCGCAGCGGCTTGCCGGTCCACCAGCGATCCTCGACGACCCATTCCTCACGGATCGAGTCGACGGCGGCGCCGGCGATCGTGCGCGGCGCGCCGCCGCTGCCGGCCATCACGGACGTGGGCTTGGGGGCGCCGATGCGGCGGGATCCGGACGGGTTCATGGCGCCGGCGCGTCCGGGAACGGCGCCAGGACCGAACGGCGCTCGGGGATGCGGGAATCGGGGTCCACGTCGAGCACCCGCAGGGCGGCGTCCGCGCCCGCCGCCTGGCGGGCCTGGCGAACCGCATCGCCCAACCGCGAGCGGCGGACCTCTGCGGCCTCGTCGAGAAGCCGTCCCTGATCGTGCGCCGGCGGGCCGAATGCCACGACCTCCAGTGCGAGCGACTCCGCCGGCGCCGGCAGCTCCGCCAGCTTCGGCGCGAGCGCCAGGCGGATCCGAGCGGGATCCGCGCTCGCGCGCCGCAGCGTGATCGCCGTGCGCCAGGTGCCGCCCGCCACGAAGCGCGCCGACACCGCGAGCGCCCGCAGCGAGCGGCCCCGCCGCTCGCGGCGGACGAGCACCCGCGCCACCAGCAGCTCGAGCGCTCGCTCGAGCTGCTGCCCGGACGCCGTCTCGGGCAGCTCGAGCCGCTCTGCCACCGGCTCGGGCGGGCGCCGCGGCTCTAACGGCGTGTCGCGTCCCTGCGAGAGGTCGAGCGCGAGCAGCCCCGGATGGCCGAACCGCTCCGCCACCGCCCGCGAGGGGAGCGCGGCCACCTCTCCGAGGGTGCGAATCCCGAGGCGCTCTAGCACCTCCGGCAGC
>DATDLN010000236.1:0-5280 GCA_036519295.1 Thermoleophilaceae bacterium | reverse complement strand
TTGAAGGTCGAGCTGTCCGAGACGTCGGTGATGGCGAAGAACGGCTCGATGGTCGCCTACCAGGGCGACGTCCACTTCGAGCACAAGGGAGGCGGGCTCGGGCGGCTGCTGAAGAAGGCGGCCACCGGGGAGCAGCTGCGGCTGATGGAGGCGTCCGGAACCGGGGAGCTCTTCCTCGCGAGCCAGGCCATGCTCGTTCACGTGCTTCGCCTTCAAGAGGATTCGGTGACCGTGAACGGGGAGAACATCCTCGCCTTCCAGACGGGCATCGACTGGGACGTGACCAGGGTCAAGGGCGGCACCGCCGGGGTGCTCGCGGGCGGGCTCTTCAACATTCATCTGCGTGGAACGGGAATGGTCGCGCTCGTCTCCGACGGCGAGCCCGTCCGGCTCGACGTCTCCGAGGCCCCCACATTCGCCGATCCCCAGGCCGCGATAGCGTGGTCCGGCGGCGTCCAGACGACCCTCAGGACCGACGTCCAGGCCAGGAGCCTGATCGGCCTCGGTTCGGGCGAGAGCTTCCAGCTCGCGCTCTCGGGTCAGGGCTGGGTGCTGGTGCAGCCGTCGGAGGGCCGGCCGCTGGTGCGGGCCTGACCGGTCCTCGAGCGCGGGCCGCGGGGTTCCGTCAGTGCTTCTCTTGCGATCCGACCTCTGCCTTGGGGCTCAGCTCGCGCTCGACGTCGTCCACCAGCTCGAGGTGCAGCTCGAGCAGCTGGCGCAGGAAGCCGATCACGAGCATGAGGTACTTCCGGCGGTGGGGCAGGGTCTCGGCGGAGGCCTCGGCGTCATCCAGCCGCGCGGAGAGGTCTGCGATGTCGTCGCGGAGCGTGGCCATGCTCTCGCGAGTTTGCGCCTCGCCTACGAGGTCCGCGATCAGCAGGCGCAGCAGGGGCTCGGACTTCAGGGGCGTGAAGCGGACGGGGGTGCGCGCATACTCGCGCAGCGCCTCGAGGCCCTTCTCGGTCAACGTGTAGACGGTCCGCTCGCGGGTCTTGCCCGGCTCCTTGTGCGCGTCGAGGTAGCCGAGCTTGGCAAGCCGCTTCGGCTCCACGTAGTACTGGCTCTCCCCCGCCCAGGCGAGCATCCGCCCGCGCTGCGCCAGCCGGAGCAGGTCATGCGCTCCAGCGCCGGTGCGCCCGACGAGCGCGAGGATCTCGTACGAGAAAAGGCTCAGCTCATTGCTTGACATGACTATGCTCCATAGCTTATAACTACGAACCGTAGTCTAACGCAAGGAGTGGACATGAAAGCCACGACGGCGGCTTCGGGAAGCGCGGAACGATGGGGTCCGCTGTGGGGCGCCCGCCCGCCGGACTGGGCCGCCAACGAGGATCAGCAGATCCCCACCTACGAGGAGGCGATTCGCCGGGTGGGGGTCTCGCCGGGCCATCGCGTGCTCGACGTGGGCTGCGGCTCGGGAGTGTTCCTGCGCCTCGCCGCCGACCGCGGCGCTCAGCCCTTCGGCCTCGACGCCTCCGAGACGCTCATCGAGATCGCCCGCGCCCGGGTGCCCAAGGCCGACCTGCGTGTCGGGGACATGCAGTTCCTCCCCTACGACGACGACGCGTTCGATGTCGTCGCCGGCTTCAACTCGTTCTTCTTCGCGGCCGACATGACTGCCGCCCTGCGCGAGGCGCGGCGCGTCGCAAAGCCCGGGGCGCCCGTCGTGATCCAGGTGTGGGGACGGCCGGAGGCGTGCGACCTAGAGGCGATGAAGGTTGTCGCACGACCGTACCTGCCACCGCCCCCACCCGGCACGCCGCCCGCGCCCGAGCTCTGGAAGGCGGGTGTTCTGGACGGAATCGCCGCCGACGCCGGCCTCGCGCCGGAGACCACCTTCGACGTCACCTGGGCCTACGAGTACCCCGACGAGGAGGCGCTTGCCCGCGGGATGCTGGCCGCGGGAGGCCTCGCGGAGCTTGCCGGCCCGGGGCGGGTTGACCCGCTGCGCGCGGCGATCGTGGACGCGCTCGCCCCCCATCGCAGCCCCGACGGCGGCTACCGACTCCAGAACGAGTACCACTACCTGGTCGCATACGCGTGAGCACGCTGGGCCTCGTTGGCACGGGTCGATCTAGGGCCCCGTCCCTCCCGCCGGTCGCGCGCCGCCGCGATCACCAGCGCGCTCAGGCCGGCGAGCGCCCAGGCGATCAGCACGGCGAGGTGGCCGCCGGCGGGCGCGAATGCGCCGTCCATGGGCAGCTGCAACATCTCCGGCGCCGAGGACATCGCGGAGAGCGGGTTCCCGATGACCATCATCGTCGCCGCGCCCACGGCGATGCCCGCCCGGCCGAAGAGCGCCGGCGATCACGAGGAAAGCACGGAGGCGCGGAGTTCACGAGACGACCCTCTACCGCCGCTGGGGAAACAAGGAGAACCTGATCCTCGAAGCCATGCTCGAGCGCGGCAGCGAGCGCGTGCCCATCCCCGACACGGGCTCCCTTCGTGTGGTGATCGAGCCGTGGTGGCGTCGATCTACTTTCGCCTCTTGTTGACCCGCGAGGAGCTGGACGAGCCGTTCCTGGAGAGCCTCATCGGGCTTCTTGCGGCAGGCGCGGGCTCGCGACCGGAGAAGGCGCCATAGCTTCCTCGATCAGCTCGGTGAGCTCGCGCAGCTCGATGCGCTCCGCGTTCCCGGACGTCTTGATCGCGTCCTCGTACATGGTCACGTCCTTGGGACAGCTCACGACGAAGTAGTCGAGCTCGCCCAGGCCGACCGCCTCGTGAATGCGGTTCTCCGACGGCCGTTCGGCGCCCGGGGCGTCGGGGATCCAGATGCGGCCGCCGCCGGCCCCGCAGCAGAACGAGTTGTCGCGGTTGCGCGGCATCTCGACGAGCGTGCAGCCGAGCGCCTCGAGGATCCGGCGGGGCGCGTCGTAGCCGCCGTTGTGGCGCCCGAGATAGCACGGGTCGTGGTAGGTCACGCGATAGGAGAGCCGGCCCTGCGCGGGCAGCCGCCCGGATTCGATCAGCTCGACCAGCAGCGCGGTGTGGTGGAGAACCTCCCAGCCACCGCCGAGCTCGGGGTACTCGTTGCGGAGCGTGTTCAGCGAGTGCGGGTCGCTCGTGACGATGCGGTTGAACTCGCACTCCCCGAGCGTCGCGATGTTCTGCTCGGCGAGCGCCTCGAACAGCCCCTCCTCGCCGGCCCGGCGCACGTCGTTGCCGGAGTTCCGCTCGCCGTCGTAGAGGATCCCGAAGTCGAGCCCGGCCGCTCGGAACAGGCGCGCGAGCGCCCGGGTGACTCTCTGGCTGCGCGGATCGAATGACGCGTAGTCGCCCACGAACCAGAGCACGTCGACGGGCTCCTTGCGCGCGTCCTTGATCTCGAACTCGAGCTCCTCCGTCCAGCGGCCGCGCTTGCGCGCCCGCTCGCCGAACGAGTTGCCCGACTTGTGGATCGTCTGGAGCGTGGACTGGAGGTTCGGATGCAGCTCGCCCTCCTCGACCAGGCGGCGCCGGAGCTGGTTGATGATCGGCGCCTGCTCGATCCCCACCGGGCACGCCTCCACGCAGGCGTTGCACTGCATGCAGGACCAGACGGTGTCGGCGTGGACGCCGTCGTCGCGGATCACCGACCGCGCGTACGCCCCGTTCCCGGCCTCCTGGCCGCGGATCAGGACCCCGAGCACGCCGCCGACGCCCACCTCCTTCATGGCCGTATTGGCCTGCTCGCGCAGCTCGAGGACGACGTCCCGTGGAGACAGCGGCCTGCCGGTGGCCAGGGCCGGGCAGGCCTCGTGGCACTTGCCGCACTTCGTGCAGGCGTCGAGCTGGAGAAGGTGCACGGGGCTGAAGTCGGCGAGCGATCCGTATCCGGCGGGCTCCGCGGCACGCTCCTCCGGGATCGCCCGCAGGCGCTTGCCCCCCTGCGGATCGCGCAGCACGAGCGAGGCGAAGCTCTGGAGCATGTGGGTGGCCTTCGTGTAGGGGATGGCTGCGACGAAGGCGAGCGCGAGCAGTCCGTGCGACCACCACACCGCGTGCCTCACGGTGCGGAGCGCCGAGTCGCTCGCGCCGATCGCATCGAAGCCCTGCGCCGCAACCCAACCCGCGGGCGAGAACTCGTCGTAGCCGGGCTGGTCCATCGCGATGCGCGCTCCCTCCAGCACGTAGCCGGACAGCGCGAGGACCAGCAGGATCCCCACGAAGGTCCAGTCACCTACCCGGTACATGTGCCGCTCGGGGGTCTCCGCCTCGCGGTCCGGACGCGCGTAATCGAGCTTGCGGGGCCGGATGATCCCGCGGCGCACCATCATCAGGACGAGCCCGGCAAGCAGCGCCAAGCCGAGCACGTCGAGCACGATCGAGTAGCCGAGATAGAAGTCGCCCTTGAAGAAGCGCCAGCCGAAGATCGGCTCGGTGATGTCGGTGTTGATCCCGAGGATCACGGTCCCGATGAACAGGACCAGGAAGCCGTAGAAGATCCCGCGGTGGGCCCAGCCCACGTACGGGTCGCGGCGCTTGATCGAGGCGTGGCTGAACAGGATGCGAAGCGCGTCGCGTATCCGCCCCGGCAGCTCCGAGGGCGGGGGCACGTAACCGCCGCGACCGACCCGGTACTTCGCCAGCGGCCGCGCGACGCCGTAGGCGAAGATCAGCACCGAGATGCCCGCGAGCACGTACCAGAGCACCTCGAGCGCGGGCTCGAAGTCCCAGAAGACGTCGCGAGTCTTCACCCGAACTGCTCGGTGAGCTCGTCCGCGACGTCGAACAGGTCGGCCACGGCTCCGTAGTGGGCCACGCTGAAGATCGGCGCCTCGGGGTCGGTGTTCACCGCGATGATCGTGTCGGCGGTTTGCATCCCGGCCAGGTGCTGCACGGCCCCCGATATCCCGAGCGCCAGGTAGACCTTCGGCTTCACGGTCTTGCCCGACTGGCCCACCTGGCGGGCGTTCGGCACCCAGCCGGCGTCAACCAGCGGCCGCGACACGCTGAGCGTCGCGCCCATCTTGTCGGCGAGCTCCTCGAACTGCGGCAGGGAGTCCTTGTCCTCGATGCCGCGCCCGATCGAGAGGAGGAACTCCGCCTTTGTGATGTCCACGTCGCCGGTGTCCACGTCGCGGAAGCCCAGGTGCTCGGTGCGGGGCTCGGCCTGCACCTCCACCGTCCTGGACGGCGCGCCGCCGGAGCCCTCCGCCGCCTGGAAAGCGCCCGCCCGCAGCATGAGAAGCACGCACTCCTTGCCGGGAAAGTCGAGCTCCACCTCCACCTTTCCCCCGTAGCCGCCGCGCGCCGCCACCGCCCCGCCGTCCCACGCCAGCCGGGTCACGTCGCTGG
>DATDLN010000235.1:0-14080 GCA_036519295.1 Thermoleophilaceae bacterium | reverse complement strand
TAGACTCCAACACCCATGCAGACCGCCGAAATCCGCGAGCGTTTCCTCTCGTTCTTCGAGGAGCGGGGGCATCGGCGGATGCCCTCGGCATCGCTCGTGCCGTCGGTCTACGACCCCTCGGTGCTGCTCACGACGGCGGGGATGCAGCCCTTCAGGCCCTACTTCCAGGGCGAGGAGGAGCCGCCGTCGAGACGCCTGACGAGCTGCCAGAAGTCTTTCCGCACGACTGACATCGAGAACGTGGGAATGACGCACCGCCACCTCACGTTCTTCGAGATGCTCGGCAACTTCTCGATTGGTGACTACTTCAAGCAGGAGGCCGTCGAGTACGCGCTGGACCTCTCCACGAACGGGTTCGGGTTCGACCAAGACGACATCTGGATCAGCGTCTTCGGCGGCGACGAGGAGCTCGGTCTCGGGCCGGACGAGCAGGCGATCGAATGCTGGCGCTTCGTTGGAGTCCGTGACGACCGGATCGTCCTGCTCGGTCGCGACGACAACTTCTGGCAGTCCGGCCCGACCGGGCCATGCGGGCCGTGCTCGGAGCTCTACCTGGACCGGGGACTCGACTTCGGCGGCGAGAGCGACCGGCCGGGCGACGACACAGAGCGCTTCCTCGAGTTCTGGAACCTCGTGTTCATGCAGTACGAGCTCCAGGCCGACGGCTCACTCCGGGAGCTCCCGACGCAGAACATCGACACGGGCATGGGGCTCGAGCGGATGGCGTCGGTCCTGCAGGGCGTCGAGTCGGTGTTCGAGACGGACGTCTTCAGGCCGCTCATCGAGCTGGGGGAGGAGCTGAGCGGCCGCACATATGGCCAGGACTTCCCAACTACCCGGGCCCTGCGGATTCTCGCCGACCACGGCCGCGCCGCGGCGTTCCTGCTCGGTGACGGGGTGGTCCCCTCCAACGAGGATCGCGGCTACATCCTGCGCCGGATCATGCGCCGGACGATGCAGCAGGGTCACGCGCTCGGGCTCGAGGAGCCGTTCCTTCCGGGGCTGTACGAGCGGGTGGTCGAGGTAATGGGCGACGCCTATCCCGAGCTGAGGCGGGAGTGGCCGACCATCGAACGCTGGGCGCGTTCGGAGGAGGAGGGCTTCGGTCGGACGCTCGAGCAGGGCGAGCGGCTGCTGGCGGACCTGGTTTCGCGCGCGCGCGAAGAGAACACCTCGTGGGTGGCGGCGGAGGACGCCTTCAAGCTGCACGACACCTTCGGCTTCCCCTACGAGATGACGAAGGAGCTGCTGGCCGAGGAGGGTCTGTCCGTCGACGACCAGGGCTTCGAGGAATTGATGGAGCGCGCCCGCGAGGTGTCGCGGGCCGGGAGCAGCCGGACGCGCGCCCGCGCCGAGGCGCGGGCGGACATCCACGTGGACCACGACGACGTCCTGCGCTTCGCGAAGCAGGCCGGCTTCCGGACGCGGTTCGTCGGCTACGAGACCACCGAGGCCGACACCGTGCTGCGTGTGGCGGAACGCGCCGACGGCTGGATGCTCGCCAAGCTCGAGGAGAGCCCCTTCTACCCGGAGGGCGGCGGCCAGGTCTCGGACTCCGGCGCGATCGCGACGCCGTCGGGGCTCGCCAACGTGGTGGACGTCTATCGCCTGGGCGACGACCAGGCGCTCGCGCTCGAGCCCGTCGAGGGCGAGATCGGCCCGGGCGAGGAGGCGAGGGCGATGGTCGAGCGGCCCACGCGCCTCGCCACCATGCGCAATCACACGGCGACGCACCTCCTCCACGCGGCGCTGCGGCAGCGGCTCGGCACCCACGTGCGGCAAGCCGGCTCGTACGTCGGGCCGGACAAGCTGCGCTTCGACTTCACCCACGGCGAGCGGCTGAGCGACGAGGAGCTTGCGGACGTGGAGGTCATGATCGGCGACTGGATCGCGTCGAACCACGCGGTCCGGGCCATCGAGACCACCCGCGAGGAAGCGGAGGCGCTCGGCGCCCTTGCCCTGTTCGGTGAGAAGTACGGCGACTGGGTGCGGATGGTCGAGATCGAGAACGTGTCGCGCGAGCTCTGCGGGGGCACGCACGTGGCGACGACGTCGGAGCTGGGGCTGTTCCACCTGACGACAGAGACATCCAGCGCCTCGAACGTGCGCCGGATCGAGGCGGTCACCGGACCGGCAGGCGCCCAGCTTTTCCAGGAGCGCACCAGGCAGCTGCGCGAGATCGCGGCGATGTTGCGCGTGCCCGAGCACGAGGTGGTGCGGGCTGTCGAGCGGCTGGACGAGCGAGTGAAGGAGCTCCAGAGGCAGTCGAAGGGCGGTCCCGACCGTGGAACGGCCGAGGAGCTCGTGGGGGAGGCCGACGAGCTGGCCGGAGTGAAAGTGGTGGTGGAGGCCGTCGGCGCCCAGGACCCCAGGGCCCTGCTTGATCTCTCCGACGCAGTGCGTCAGAAGCTCGGCGACGCCGCCGTGGTGCTCGGCTGCGCGGTCGACGGCAGGGCACATCTGGTGGCCAACTTCGCCCCATCGGCGGTCGAGCGCGGTCTCAGGGCGGGCTCGGTGGTGCGCGCGGCGGCCGAGGTCGTCGGGGGCGGCGGCGGTGGTCGCGACACGATGGCGCAGGCCGGCGGCCGCGAGCCAGAGAAGCTGCCCGAGGCCCTCGCCGCAGCGCGGCTCGAGATCGAGAAGGCTCTCGGCGCGTCCAGCTGATGGCGCGGGTCCTCGCCCTCGACCACGGGGCGGCCCGTTGCGGCTGCGCTCTGTCGGACCCCTCCGGTACGGTGGCCACGCCGTTGCCAGCAATCGAGCGACCTGACACCAGGCGCGGCCTCGCGGCCGTAGAGCGCCTCGTCGAAGAGCACGGCGCGGAGCGCGTGATCGTGGGCCTTCCGCTGACGTTGCGGGGCGAGGAGGGCGAGCAGGCCGAGCGCGCCCGGACGTTTGCCGAACGGCTCGGCCGGAGAGTCTCGGTACCGGTGGAGCTACACGACGAGCGCCTCACGACGAGGCTCGCCGAGCGCACCGGGGGGAACGCGGACGCCGATTCGCGTGCCGCCGCCCACCTGTTGGAGAGCTATTTGGCGGTGTCGCCCGAGTGAGCCATGGACCACCACCCGTGCCGGGCGGACGGACCCCCGAGGAGCGGGAGGCGGCCCGCAGGGAACGCGCGGCGCGCCGGGCGGCGCGTGACGGCAAAGCAGACGTCACCCGCGTGCCCACGCCGCCGCGCGACGGTGGGCCCGACGACTGGCTGACGGAGGTCGAGCGCGCCACTGCGCCGGAGGCCTCGGGCCGGGGGGCCCGCAGGTCGCGGGCCACGCGCTGGGGACGGATCGTCGCCGCGGCGATCGCGACCGTCCTGCTCGGTGTGGCCGCCTGGTTCCTGCTCTCCCTCTTCCAGCCCTTCCACGGTGACGGCGAGGGGGACGAGATGCGCGTGGTGGTCCCACGGGGCTCGACTCTCGGCGACATCGCGCAGATCCTCGAGCGGGACGGGGTCGTCTCGAGCGCCGGCTTCTTCGAGCTGCGCGCACGGATCGAGGGCCGAAGCGGAAGCCTCAAGCCGGGCCCGTACAGCTTCCAGCAGAACATGAGCTACGACGCGGTGCTCGACACGCTCGAGAAGGGCGTGCCTCCGAACGTCGTGATGGTCACGATCCCGGAGGGGCGTTCGCGCCGCGAGATCGCGCCGCTCGTCACGAAGCTGGACGGGAACTACATGAGGGCAACTCGCCGCTCGCCGGTGCTCGATCCGCGCGACTACCGGGCGCGGGGCGCGCGGAACCTCGAGGGCTTCCTCTTCCCAGCCACGTACGAGCTCAAGAAGGGACAGCCGGTGAGCCGCCTGGTCGAGCGCCAGATCGAGGCCTTCAAGCGGAATTTCGACGAGGTGGACCTGAGGTACGCCAGGAGCAGGAACCTCACCCCCTACGACGTGCTGATCATCGCCTCGATGGTCGAGCGGGAGGCGCAGGTTGCCCGCGAGCGCCGCCTGGTCGCGTCCGTCATCTACAACCGCCTGCGGCAGGGCATGCCACTCGGGATCGATGCCACCATCCGCTATGCGCTGAACCAATGGAACAGGCCGCTGAGGCAGTCCGAGCTGGCGACGTCGAGCCCATACAACACGCGCGAGAATCCCGGTCTGCCGCCGGGGCCGATCGGCAATCCGGGCCTCGCCTCGATCAAGGCCGCGGCGCGGCCGGCGCGGTCCGACTACCTCTTCTACGTGGTCAAGCCGGGCACATGCGGCGAGCACTCCTTCTCCTCGACCGACGCGGAGTTCCAGCAGGACGTGGCCCGCTACAACGCCGCGCGCGAGAGGCGCGGGGGCAAGTCCCCGACCAACTGTTGAGAACACTCACCGGCGTCCTCGGGTTCCCGGTCGGCCACAGCCGCTCACCGGCCATGATGAACGCGGCCTTCGCAGAGCTCGGGCTCGACTGGCGGTATGTGAAGCTGCCGGTGCCGCCCGAGCGCTTCGCGGAGACCGTCCGCGCGCTGCCCGGCTCGGGTTACCGCGGCGCCAACGTGACCATCCCGCACAAGCTCGCGGCGCACGACCTCGCGGACGGGCTGAGTGAGGCCGCCCGGGCGATCGGCGCCGCCAACACGTTGGTCTTCGAGGACGGCCGCATCATGGCCGACAACACCGACGCCGGCGGTTTGCTCGACGCGCTCGGGGAGCCCGTCCCTGCCACGGCGCTCGTGCTGGGGGCGGGTGGAGCGGGGCGAGCGGCCGTGTGGGCGCTGCGAGCGGCCGGGGCGGAGGTTGTCGTCTGGAACCGCACGCCGGAGAGGGCGGAGGCGCTGGCGGCGGAGTTCGGCGTGCGGCAGGCGCGTCGGCCCGAGCCCGCCGAGCTCGTGGTGAATGCGACCTCGGTTGGCATGACCGACACCGCGGCGGAGGATGCCGAGGTGGCGGCCGCCGAGACGCTCGGCCTCGCCTGCCTGCCGGCGCCCGCGACGCTCGTGGACCTGGTCTACGGCGCCGAACCGACTCCCCTGTTGCGCTGGGCCGCGGCCCACGGCGCCCGCGTCGTCGACGGGCTCGAGGTGCTTGTCCGCCAGGGGGCCCGCAGCCTCGAGCGCTGGAGCGGCCTGCCGGCCCCCCTCGAGGTCATGCGCATGGCCGCGTTCCCCTTCGACGCCCGCCGGCGCAGCGTGCCGGATTGGGGCGGGTAAGAAGTGTGGTTCCGAGGCCGGCGTGCAAGCTCGGCCGCCGACGGCGGCGTTTGGGACGTTGCGCAGGTTCGAGTCACCGGGACGGCAGGGCGCGGCTAGGCAGATTGAAGTCCCGCCCCTGCCGTCGTACGCTGGCCTCGGACCCCAGGACGTCATGTCGCTTCGATTTGGGTTATGCGCGGTCGTGGGCATGCTGTCATTCGCGACGGCGTCGGCGCGTGCCGACCACGTCCCGGGCGCGACCTACCGAGGCGTCGCGGCGACGGGCGGGACTGTGGAGTTCGACGTCTCGGCGGACGGCAGCGCCGTCACACGCTTCGTGGCCGCGGACGTACCGAGCAACTGCGGCGGGACGATCTCCAAGGGCTTCACGGGCAGCGTTCCGATCGTGGGCCATGCCTTTTCGAGCGACCCGGCCGACTCCATTCGGTTTGAGGGTTCATTCCCGGCGGAGGGGCAAGCTGCCGGGAGCCTCCTCCAGGGCTCGTGTCCAAATCCGCTCGTGAGCTGGACTGCCGCCACTGAAGCGGCCGCCACACCGCCTCCCCCCGATAAGTCCGGGCCGGCTCTGCACGTCCGCGCCCGTCGCTCACAGCGCCTCAGCCGTGGCGGGAGGATCCGAGTGCGGGTTGGCTGTGCGGACGAGCCCTGCCGCGTCATCGCCGACGCCACCGTGGCGGTCCAGCGCGAGGGCCGCTTTCGCCTGACGCGGAACCTTGCCCGGCTTGGAGCGGGCGACAGCGTCCGGCTCGAGCCGAGGCTCGGGCGGCACGCACGTGCTGCGGTGGGGCAGGCGCTCAGGGACGGCCGTCGCGCCGGCCACAGAGTGATGATCAGCGCGGTCGACGCCGCCGACAATGCGACCGTCAGGCGGCTGACGATCCGCCTGCGCGGCTAGCCGCTCGTGGTCCGGCTAGACGTCCTCTGGGAGGAGCGGTACTGGTACCCGGACGACGGCGGCCAGATCTGGCTGGTCGGCTACCAGCCATTCGACCGGGGGGCCGACCGGTATCTCGGCCGCGATGCCCCCGAGCTGGCCGAGCGAGGGCTGCGCATCGCCCCGGTGGCGGGCGCACGGCAGCATCACGCCGAGGCCGTCGAGTCGGCGGACGTCGGCCCCGGCCGGCCGCTCGAGCTTCGGCGCGATCCGGGAAACGAGCACGACCCGAACGCGATCGCCGTCCACGCGGCGAACGGCGGCGAGCAGGTCGGCTGGGTGCCGCGGGAGATCGCGGCGGAGCTGGCCCCCGATCTCGACGCCGGCCGGCCATGGGCGGCGGTGGTGCTGCGCGAGCAGCGCCACTCACCACGCGATCCGCGGCACGGGGTGACGATGCTGTTGGCGCCCGATGAGAGGATCGAGCTCATCTCGGCGGGCGGGTAGCGGCCTACCCGCCCCCGCTGTGCACCTCGATCGCCTCGATCTGCCGCTGTCCGTGGCTGCCCCGGTAGACGGGGCCGGCAGCGCTCAGGCGGTCGCCCGGGCCGGGGAGGGGAGAGGGCCTGAGGGAGCGCTTCACGTCCACGACGGTCAGGCCGGGTGCGGTGACGCTCTGCCGGCTGAGCAGGACGAAGTGCGCATCGCCGTCTCCGTCGGGATCGACGCGCTCAACGTAGAGGATGCGTCCGCTCGCCTCGCGGCAATTCGAGAGCCGGGGAGGGCAGTGGGCCTGCGGAAGGGGCGCCGGATCGGTCTCGGCGTGGCCGACGGGCGCCTTCGGATCGGACGGCGGCGCCGGCTCGCCGGCCGGCTCCGAACCACTCGAGCAGCCGGCGACCAGCAGCGTTGCGACTGCCGCGAGGGCGGCGAACGGCCGGCTCACGGCTCCGTCGGAGTGATGTCGAGGATGCCGGCCGGGCGGGGCTCGTCCTCGCTCGCGGCCGTGAAGCCGATCGGGTAGCGCCCCGCCTCCGAGGCGAAGATGTCGAAGCGCGCGGGCGTGACGGGTTCCGCGGGGGCCGCCAGACCAAGGAGCGGGATCTCGACCTGGCCGGGCTCGTCGACGGACACCTGGAGCGTCGCGGCCCGCCCCACCTCCAGGCGGCGGATCTGCTCACGTTCGGCGTTGAATCGCAGCGTCACCGGGGGCTCACCGGCGGTTCCCGGGGAGACGGTGGGCTCGCCCTGCGTCCGCGGGGGTGAGACGGCCTGTTCGGAGTCGCGCGAATCGTCACCGGGGCGGGACACCGATGCGGCGACGGCCGCGAGGCCGAGGACGATCGCGAAGAGGAGGAGCGCGCGGCGCAGGTGCACGCCGCTGATGCTAGGGGGCGTGATGGGGGCGAGACTCCGAGCCGCGTAGCTTCCCCACCTGGGTGACCTCGATCCTGCTTTACGTGCCTTTCGTCGCTGGGCTCGCCGCGCTCGCCGCGGTCGACGTCGAGCGGAGACTCCTCCCCAACAGGATCGTGTACCCACTCGCCCTCTGGGGCTTCGCGGCCATACTGCTCGTGGACCGAGGGGCCCTCGTCCAGCATCTGATCGCTGCCGCGGGCGCGTTCCTCTTCCTCTACTCGGCCGCGCTCGTCCGGCCCGAGGGCATGGGAATGGGCGACGTGAAGCTCGCGGGCGTAATGGGCCTGTACCTCGGCGCCGCGGTGATCCCCGCGCTGCTCGTGGCTCTCGTCACCGGCACGCTCGCGGGCCTCGGGACAATGCTCCGCGAGGGGCCGGGGGCGCGCGCGAAGACGGTGCCGTTCGGTGTCTTCCTCGCGCTCGGCGCGCTGGTCGGCCTGCTCGGCGGCGCGCAGATGATCGGGCTGTACGAGGACGTCTTCCTCTCCGGCGGGTCCTCCACCTAGGCGGCGGGCGCACAGGTTCCTCACGGGTAGGGTGTGTGACCGCCATGCATTTCCGCTTCGTCACCGCCGGCGAGTCCCACGGCCCGGGCCTGACGGCACTTGTCGAGGGGCTGCCGGCAGGGCTCGAGCTGAGGCCGGAGGACATCGATCGCGACCTCGCTCGGCGCCAGCTCGGACACGGCCGCGGTGGCCGGATGAAGATCGAGAAGGACCGCGCCGAGGTGACCGCGGGGATACGGCACGGGCGGACGCTCGGGAGCCCGGTGGCGCTTCGGATCGAGAACCGCGACTACGCCAACTGGGAGGAGCGCATGAGCCCGTGGCCGGTCGCGGCGCAGGTGGACGAGGTGCATCTGCCGCGGCCAGGGCACGCCGACCTGGCCGGAGTCCAGAAGTTCGGACACAGCGACGTGCGCAACGTGCTGGAGCGGGCCAGCGCACGCGAGACGGCGGCCCGGGTCGCCTCGGGCGCCCTCGCCAAGGTCTTCCTGCGCGAGCTCGGGGTGACGGTGCTCTCGCACGTCACCAGGATCGGATCGGTCGCGGCGCCGGACCCTGAGGAGCTCCGCCCCGAGGACTTCGAGGGCGTCGACGATTCGCCCGTCCGCTGCCTCGACGCCGCGGCGAGCGAGGCGATGGTCGCTGAGATCGACGCCGCACGGAAGGCGAACGAGTCGCTCGGCGGGGTCTTCGAGGTGCGAGCTTTCGGGCTCGTGCCGGGAATCGGGTCGCACGCCTCGTGGGAGGAGCGCCTGGACGGGCGCTTGGCGCAGGCGATCATGTCGATTCAGGCGATGAAGGGCGTCGGGATCGGTGACGGCTTCGCGCTCGCCGAGCGCGTCGGCTCACGGGCTCACGACGAGATCTTCTGGTCGCAGGAGCTCGGCTATCACCGCGAGACCAACCGCGCGGGCGGGCTCGAGGGCGGGATGACCACCGGTGACCCGCTCATCGTGCGGGCCGCGATGAAGCCGCTGCCGACGCTCACGCAGCCGCTGCGCAGCGTGGACATCGACAGCAAGGAGCCGGCGCAGGCCCTGCGCGAGCGCACCGACTCCTGTACCGTTCCCGCCGCCGGCGTGGTGGGGGAGGCGATGGTGGCGCTCGTGCTGGCGGGCGGCTACCGCGACAAGCTCGGCGGCGACCACATCGACGACGTGCGCGCGGCGCTGGGCGCCTACGAGGAGCGAATCGGGTGGCGGCGCAGCGACTAGACGGGGCCCTCGTGCTCGTCGGTTTCATGGGCGCGGGCAAGTCCACGGGCGTCCGCACACTGGCCGCCGAGATGGGCGCCGAGCCGCTCGACTCGGACCACGAGCTCGAGCGGCGGCTGGGCGAGCCGATCGAGGCGTACTTCGACCGCGAGGGCGAGTTCGCGTTTCGCGCCCGCGAGGAGGAGCTCGTGCTCGAGCTGCTCGACGGCCGCCGGGCGCCGGTCATCGCGCTCGGCGGCGGGGCGCTGCAGTCGGAGCGGGTACGAGAGGCGTTGGCCCGTCACACGGTCGTCCACCTCGAGGTGCGACCCGAGGACGCCTGGCGGCGGGCGTCGGGCAAGGGGCGGCCGCTCGCCCGCGAGCCGTCGCGCTTCGAGCAGCTTCAGCGCGACCGCAACCAGCTCTACGAGGCGGTGGCGGACGCCGTGCTCCCGCCGTCTGATCGCGACTGCCTGCGCCGGGCGCTTCCGGCGCTCCTCGCCCTCGGCAAGGCGCCGTCCGGCACGCGCCTCGTGTGGGCCTCGGCGGCCTCGGCCGAGTACCCGGTCTACCTTGGCCGCGGCCTGATCGCGTCGGGCTTCTTCTTCCCGGGTGACGGGCGCCGGTTCGTGGTCACCGACGCGAACGTCGCCCAGCTCCATCCCTTCGGGGGCGACGCGCGGATCGTCGTCATGCCCGGGGAGGAGCGCAAGACGATCCACGGCGCTGAGCTCGTGCTGCGCGAGCTCGCCCAGGCGAACGCGGAGCGCGGGGATTTCGTGGTGGCCGTCGGGGGCGGCGTGGTCGGGGATGTGGGTGGCTTCTGCGCGGCGATCTACCAGCGTGGCATCCGCCACGTGCAGGTGCCGACCACTCTCGTGGCGCAGGTCGACTCCGCCTACGGCGGCAAGACCGGCGTGGATCTGCCCGAGGGGAAGAACTACGTCGGTGCCTACCACCAGCCCTCCGCCGTCCTGTGCGATCCGGCCGCGCTCGACACGCTACCGCCGGAGGAGCTGGCGGCCGGCTACGCCGAGGTCGTGAAGACCGCGCTGATCGCGGGCGAGCCGCTGTGGGCGCGGGTGCGCCAGGGAGGCGACGTGGACGCCGGGACGATCATCGGCTGCGTTCGCACAAAGCTCGCCGTCGTGGTCGCCGACGAGCGGGACGCCGGCCGCCGCCAGGTGCTGAACCTCGGCCACACCGTCGGGCATGCGATCGAGGCGGCCACCTCGTACCGGCGCTACCGGCATGGCGAGGCGGTCGCCGTCGGCATGCTGGTCGCGCTGCGGCTGTCCGGGCGGGACGCACTGCGCGCCGAGGTCGCCGAGTTGCTCGCGGCGCGCGGCCTGCCGGTCCGATTCTCGGGCGCTTCCGTGGACGACGTGCTGGCGCTCGTCGAGCGCGACAAGAAGCGCGTCGGCGGGCTGGTGCCGTTCGTGCTCGTGGAGGCGCCCGGCGAGGTCACACCGGGGCACGAGGTCGGCCCCGCCGAGCTGCGGGCCGCCGTCGAGGAGGTACACGCGGGTTGATTTGGTCACCCCCGAACGTCCGGTCGCACCCGCTCGTCGTAGATACGGAGCGCCGCCGAGGGCGGGGCCCGTCCGCGGCGGCGCGATCGCCAGCGCCCCAACAGAACCTCCCGAAGCTGCTCCCTGCCGTCGAAAACGGGAGCTATTGCCCCCTCAGCCGATCACAACCTCCCCAGTTCGCGACGCGGCGGCAAACTCGGGAGGTTTCCACCGATCCGACCGGCCTCGTGGGCGGACATATCCATCAGAAGCCAATGCGGGACCTACGGTCGATGATTGCGCGAGGCAGCAGCGTGGCTGGCGCCGGACGCGGGCGCAAGCATTCGGGGGTGTGGTCCGACCGCGACGGTAATCGAGGGGTGACCTTTGAATAACCGGGTCGAAGTCATGCACGGCGTGAACTTCGACGTGCTGGGCCGCCGCGAGGCCGCGCACTACGGCGGACTCACGCTCCCCGAGCTGGAGGTGCGCGTCAAGCGCTTCGCGCGCGACCTGGGGCTCGAGGTCTCCTTCTCGCAGACCAACCACGAGGGCGAGTTCTGCGAGTACCTCCACCGCGCCGACGGCAGTGCCGACGGCCTGCTGCTGAACCCCGGCGCCTGGACCCACTACTCGTGGGCGATCCGCGATGCGCTCGAGGTTTCAGGACTGCCCGCGGTCGAGGTGCATCTGTCCGCCGTCGACGAGCGGGAGGAATGGCGGCGCCTCTCCGTGATTCGCGACCTGTGTCTGGGCTGCGTGCAGGGAAAGGGGGTCGACGGCTACCGTGACGCTCTCGAGATGCTGAAGGAGGGGCTATGAGCGTTTTGGCCGATGCGGCGGTCGAGGCGAGGATCGACAGGCTGGTTGTGCTGCTCGACGAGCGGGAGCTCGACTGCCTGGTCGTCACGAACCTGGTGAACGTGCGCTACCTGACCGGCTTCACGGGCACCAACGGAGCCTGCATCGTCAGCCGCGACGAACGCCTTTTTCTCACCGACTTCCGTTACGTCCAGCAGGCGAGCTCCCAGGTCCAGGGGTACGAGCGGGTGGAGGCGGGCCGGGACATGGTCGGCGACCTCGCCGGGCGCCTGCGCGGGCGAGCCGGGTTCGAGGACGCTCACGTGACAGTGGAGCTCCACCGCCGGCTTGGTGAGAGGCTCGCCGAGGGGGTGGAGCTGGTGCCGGCGGGCAGGCTCGTCGAGGGGCTGCGCGAGGTGAAGGACGCGGTCGAGATCGACGCCATCCGTGCGGCGGCCGCGATCGCGACGGAGGCCTACGAGGAGCTCCGCGAGCAGGGGCTCGCCGGGCGGACCGAACGCGAGGTGGCGCTGACGCTCATGCGCTCGCTCGAGGACCGCGGGGCGGAAGGCCCGTCGTTCCCCACGATCGTCGCCGCCGGCGCGCAGGGAGCGATGGCGCACGCCGTGGCGCGCGACGTCGAGATTCCGCGCGGGACGCTGGTGGTGATCGACCTGGGCGCCAGGGTCGACGGCTACTGCTCCGACTGCACCCGCACGCTCGCCACCGGTCCGCTGGAGGACGACGCCGTCGAGATCTACGAGCTGGTCCGGCGGGCGCAGGAGGAGTCGCTGGGCGCGGTGCGCTCGGGCGCCTCGTGCAAGGCGGTCGACGCGGTCGCGCGCGACATCATCGAAGCGGCCGGATACGGCGAGCGCTTCGGGCACGGCCTTGGCCACGGGGTAGGGCTCGAGGTGCACGAGGACCCTCGGCTCGCGAAGACCGCCGAGGGCGAGCTCCGCGCGGGCAACCTGGTCACGGTCGAGCCGGGCGTGTACGTGCCCGGTGAGCTCGGGGTGCGCATCGAGGACCTGGTCGTGGTCACCGACGACGGGCCCGAGGTCCTCACGGCGTTCCCGAAGGAGCTCGTGACGATCGAATGACGTGCCCGGCGGCGCCCACCGTCGCCTGATGCCCCTCGCCGCGGCCGCCGCGCTCGTCGGCGCATCCATCCAGTCCGCCACCGGCTTCGGCTTCGCCCTGGTGCTCAGCCCGGCGCTGTTCGCCGCGGTCGACCCGGTCGAGGCGGTCACTTCGCTGCTCGTGCTCGGCCTGGCGCTCAACGTGCTGATGCTGTTCGAGCGCGGCCGCCCGGAGCACGTGGACTGGCGAGGTCTGGCGCCGATGCTGGTGGCGGCGATCCCCGGCCTGGCCGCCGGGGTGGTCGCTCTGACGCTGCTGTCCAAGGAGGCGCTGCAGGTGGCCGTCGGGCTGGCCGTGATCCTCGCCGCCGGCTGGCAGTTGAACCAGCGCAGGGCACGCGAGTCCACGGATTCTGGCCGGACGCTGCCGCCTGCGGCCGGCTGGGCGGCCGGCTTCGCGAGCGGCGCGCTTACAACGTCGATCAGCGTCAGCGGACCGCCGATCGTGCTCTGGCTCGAGGCACACGGGGTTCGCCCCGATGAGTTCCGCGCCTCCCTGGCCGGGAGCTTCCTAGTGCTGAACATGACCGGCGGCGTGGTGCTCCTCATCGCCGAGGGTGGCGGCGCGCTCGAGGCGGATGTCGTGCTGCCGCTGCTCGGCCTGGTCGTCGTGGGCTACGCGCTCGGCAGCGCGGTCTTCAGCCGCCTCCAGGGCGATCGCTTCTTCGCGCTCGCGTTGGCGCTCGTGGCCTGCACGGGCGCGGCGAGCCTGGCGGCGGGGCTGGGATTGTTGTAACGGTGTCACTCCGCGCTGGGGCGGGGTAGGCAGTGGCGTCCGCGCTCGCGGCCAGGCCGAGCTTGCCGGGAAATCCGCCAAAAGTCCCGCCCACACGATTGCGTGGAGGGTTTGCGTCCCAGGGACACACAATCCGGCAATCTTTTCGAGCGCGGCGTTGTGTGGCGAGTTTCAGCAGCGGCCGCACCCGCACACCCTCACCCAGCGCCAATCCTCGCCGGCGGAGGTCAACCCCATGGCGAGCCTGGGAGCTTGTCTCTCGCCACCGCAATCCCTCTTGCACGCCGCCGGACCGGATGCGAACATGTGTTCGACATGGTCGTTTGCGTCCTCTACCCTCGGTTCGAGCTCCTTGCGGCGTTGGGGGACCGCCGGGCGCTTCTCTCCGAGCCCGCCGCGCTGGCCCCGGAGGCCGGGCGTGAGCAGGTGGTGGGGGAGGTCTCCGCGCTGGCGGAGGCGTTCGGCGTGGTGCGGGGGATGCGGCTGGGGGAGGCGATGTCGCGCTGCCCGGCGCTACGGCTCGTGCCGCCCGATCCCGAGGGCGTGCGCTCGCTCTGGAACGCGGTGCTCGACCGGCTGGAGGGGATCGGGGCGGCGGTCGAGTCCGACCGCGCGGGCGCGGCCTTCTTCGACGCCGGCGGCCTGCACGGCATTCACGGCGGCGACCTGGCCGGCGTGCTGGCGGCCGCCCGCAGAGCTCTCGGCGCGGGTGCTCGCTTCGGAGCCGGGCCGAGCCGCTTCGCGGCCCACGCGGCG
>DATDLN010000234.1:0-9146 GCA_036519295.1 Thermoleophilaceae bacterium | reverse complement strand
TGGCTTCCGCCGCTTGTCGGCGACGAGCCGGCGCCGCCCGTCGGCAAGGCGCTCGGGACGGCGGCCTGGCTGCTCGTTCTCGTGGCGGTCACGGAGATCGTCGCCTTCCGGCGCGACCGCGCGCGGGAGGAGGAAAGGGTGCGGCGTCAGGAGGCGCTCGCCCGTGCCGGGCAGGAGCGGCTGCGGATCGCCCGTGAGCTGCACGACGTGCTTGCGCACAACGTGTCGCTGATCAACGTCCAGGCCGGCGTCGCCCTTCACCTGCTCGACCAGCAGCCTCAGCGCGCGCGGCCCGCCCTCGAGGCGATCAAGCAGGCCAGCTCGGACACGCTCCGCGAGCTCCGCTCCGTGCTCGGCATCCTCCGCCGTCCCGACGAGCAGCCGTCACGGGCGCCGACCCCCGGCATCGCCGGTCTCGAGGATCTGATCTCGCGCACGAGCGCGGCAGGGATCCCGGTGCGGAGCGAGGTACGCGGACAGCCGAGGATGATGCCCGCGAGCGTCGACCTCGCCGCCTACAGGATCGTCCAGGAAGCCCTCACGAACGTCGCGCGCCACGCCGACCCCGCCACGGCGGTGGTCCGCCTCTCCTACGGCGAGGACGAGATCACCGTGGAGGCGACGACGACGGGCGGCACCCGGGCGGCAACGGAGTGGACGGCAACGACATCCCGGGGATGCGGGAGCGGGTCGTGGCGCTCGGGGGCGACTTCTCGGCGGGTCCGCGGCCGGACGCGGGCTTCCGGGTGCGGGCGCAGCTGCCGCTGGAACAGCGCCGATGATCCGCGTGCTGCTCGCCGACGACCAGGCCCTGGTCCGTGCGGGCTTTCGGGCGCTGCTGGACGCGGAGCAGGACATCGCGGTCGTCGGCGAGGCAAGAGAAGGGGGCGAGGCTCTGGCGCTCGCCAGGTCGGCCAGGCCGGACGTCGTGCTGATGGACATCCGCATGCCCGAGCTCGACGGGCTCGCCGCGACGCGCGAGCTGGCCGCCGACCCGCGGCTGTCGGGCGTCAAGATCGTCATCCTCACGACCTTCGAGCTCGACGAGTACGTGTTCGAGGCTCTGCGCTCCGGCGCGAGCGGCTTTCTCGTCAAGGACACCGAGCCGGTCGACCTGATCGCCGCCGTCCGGCTGGTGGCGGGCGGCGAGGCGCTGCTGTCGCCCAGCGTTACGCGGCGCGTGATCGAGGAATACGCGAGCCGGGCGAAGGAGCCGCCCGCCTCCCCCGAGCTGGGGGTGAGTTGACCGAGCGCGAGCGCGAGGTCATGGCGCTGGTCGCCGAGGGCCTGTCGAACGAGGAGATCGCCGCGCGCCTGGTTGTCAGTCCCGCCACCGCCAAGACCCACGTGAGCCAGGCGATGGTGAAGCTGTCGGCCCGCGACCGGGCGCAGCTCGTCGTGCTGGCTTACGAGTCCGGGCTCGTCCGACCCGGCTGGGTGAGCAGAGGCCTCAGACCCACCGGCACGGCGGCCCCGTTCACGTTCACGGACCGCTCCGAGCAGAGCCAGAGCGCGGCCGCCGCAAAGCCCTCCGCCGTGCCCGGGCCGTACGCGACCGCATTGATGCGAACGTCGCGGTCGGCGTGGTCGAGCGCCGCGGCTCGGGTAAGGCCGATCACGCACTCCGCCTCCTCGGAACGAGAGAGCGCCGAGTTCACCACGACGCCGCCGCCTGATCGGAGCAGCGCCGGCAGCTCGTACCTCATCGCGAGGTAGACGGCACGGCAGCCGGAGGCGGCCAGTTCTCCCGGGCGGCGGACGGCTCCGGGGCTGTTCACGGCGACGTCGAGCCGGCCGAAGGCCCCCACGGTCGCCTCCACCATGCGGCCGACGTCCCGCGCCTCGCCGAGATCGGCGGGGATGGCCAGCGCCCGTCCGCCGGCGCTCCGAATCGCCCGAGCCGTTCGGAGGATGGCCGGCTCGTCGGCGGCGGCCAGGGTCACCGCGGCGCCCGCGGAGGCGAGCGCCGCGGCGGTCGCGGTGCTGTCCCGCCCGGAACCCACGACCAAGGCCACCTTCCCGTCGGGGTCGGGGCGGGCTTCGGGTAACGGTTGGATAGCGGTTGCGTTCATGACCGGATGGTCGATCCGCACGGCCGAGTCGTCATCGGCCGGCCGGCGGCTCTTCCGCTACGCCCCTCGCGGTATGCCGGCGCCGGGGCGTAGACTCGACTGGGCACGACCACGGCGCGCGCTTCGCACGCGGAGGCGTGGGCCGCGCCGGCGAAGGAGGTGCGGTGAGCGTCGAGAGCGTGGACAGGACTCTTCTGGACGTCGTCTGCTCGCGGGTGCGCGAGCAGCTGTCAGAGGCGGATGCCTCGCAGGCCGAGGCGTTCGTCCGCCAGTACTACCGCTGGGTGGCGCCCGAGGACCTAGCAGAGCGCAACCCGCTCGACATGTACGGCCTGGCGCTTGCCCACTTCAATCTTGCGCGCCGGCGCCCCCCGGGCACCACGAAGGTGCGCGTCTACAACCCGCAGTTCGAGGAGCACG
This sequence comes from Thermoleophilaceae bacterium, assembly GCA_036519295.1. GTDB lineage: Bacteria > Actinomycetota > Thermoleophilia > Solirubrobacterales > Thermoleophilaceae > JACVRW01. The sequence goes on along the minus strand of DATDLN010000234.1, from coordinate 6,654 downwards.
GCTGGCAGTCGAGCCACACGGCCGTGGAGGTCGTGACCGACGACATGCCGTTCCTGACCGACTCGGTGACCATGGAGCTCAACCGCCGCGACTTCGGCGTGCACGTGGTCATCCACCCGGTGATGAGCGTGCGCCGCGACGACGACGGACGCCTCACCGAGGTGCTCGCGGCGCAGCCCGCGGGCGCCAACGCCTCGATCGCCGAGTCGGTGATACACGCGGAGGTGGACCGCCGCACCGACCCCGCCGAGCTCGAGCAGCTCCGCGAGCACGTGCTGCGGGTGATCGGGGAAGTGCGGGCCGCGGTGGAGGACTGGCAGAAGATGGGCGCGCAGGCGCTCGCGATCGCCGCCGAGCTCGACGAGGATCCGCCGCCCCTCGAGGCGGAGGAGATCGCCGAGGCCCGCGCCTTTCTCACCTGGCTCGAGGATCACAACTTCACGTTCCTCGGCTACCGGGAGTACCGGCTCGAGGGCGACGACGACGAGCTGCGCCTGGACGCCATCCCGGAGAGCGGCCTCGGCATCCTGCGCCACGGCGGCGGCGAGCCCAGCTCCCGCGGGTTCGAGCGCCTTCCGCCGGGAGTGCGCGCGCTGGCGCTCGAGCCCTATCTGCTGAACCTCACGAAGGCGAATTCGCGCGCAACGGTTCACCGCCCGTCGTATCTCGACTACGTCGGTGTCAAGCGCATCGACGCCGATGGGCGGGTGGTGGGTGAGCGCCGGTTCCTCGGCCTCTACACGCACACCGCCTACCACGCGAGCCCGAGCGAGATCCCGGTGCTTCGGCGCAAGGTCGAGGCCGTCCTCGCCCGCGCCGCGTTCCCGCCGGGCAGCCACAACGAGAAGGCGCTGATCGAGATCCTCGAGTCCTTCCCGCGCGACGAGCTGTTCCAAATCTCGGTCGACGAGCTGATCGACACCTCGATGGGCATCCTCCATCTCGGGGAGCGTCAGCGGGTGCGCCTCTTCGTCCGCCGCGATCCCTTCGGGCGCTTCGTCACCTGCCTTATCTTCGTGCCGCGCGACCGCTTCAACACGGACAATCGGCAGCGCATCGAGGCCATCCTGCGGGAGGCCTACGACGCGACCAGCATCGACTACACCACCCGCGTCTCCGAGTCCGTGCTGGTGCGGCTGCACTACCTCGTCTACACGGACCCCGCGCGCGTCCGCGACGCCGACTCGGGCGAGATCGAGGCGCGGATCGTGGCCGCCACACGCTCCTGGGCGGACGACCTTCAGGAGGCGCTGATCGACGAACACGGCGAAGAACGCGGCGGCGCGCTCTTCCGCCGCTACCGCGACGCCTTCCCGACGGCCTATCGCGCCGATTGGGTGGCACGCTCCGCGATTGCCGACGTGAGACGCATCGAGAGTCTCGGCGAGACGCAGGACCTGGGGATCAGCCTGTACCGGCCGATCGAGGCGCCGCCGGGAGTGCTGCGCGCCAAGCTGTTCAAGCTCGGCGCTCCCCTCGCGCTCTCCGACATGCTCCCGCTGTTCGAGAACATGGGCGTGCAGGTCGCCGACGAGCGCCCCTACAAGATCACGCGTGCCGACGGCGGGCCCGCATGGATCTACGACTTCGGCCTGGTCTACGAGGGCGACGGTGAGCTCGAGACGGACGGCGTCCGTGAGACGTTCCAGGACGCGTTCCTACGCACCTGGCGGGGAGACGTCGAGAACGACCAGTACAACCGCTTGGTGCTCGGCGCCGGCCTCACCTGGCGCGAGATCGCCGTCGTCCGCGCGATCGGAAAGTACCTCCGCCAAGCCGGATCGAGGTTCAGCGACCGCTACGTCGAGCAGACCGTCTGCGCACACCCGGAGATCGCCCGGCTCCTGATCGCCCTGTTCAGGGCCCGCTTCGACCCCCGGCGGGACGACCGCGAGGACGCCGCCGACGTGGCCGAGCGGATCGGGCAGGCGATCGACGCGGTCGAGAGCCTCGACCAGGACCAGATCCTGCGCACCTTCCTCGACGTCGTCCAGGCGATGCTGCGCACGAACTACTTCCAATCGGGCCCCGACGGCAGGCCCAAGCCGCACTTCTCGTTCAAGCTCGACCCATCGCAGCTGTCGTGGCTGCCGCTGCCCCGCCCGCGCTTCGAGATCTTCGTCTACTCACCGCGCACGGAGGGGGTCCACCTCCGCGGCGGGAAGGTCGCCCGCGGCGGGCTTCGCTGGTCAGACCGGCGCGAGGACTTCCGCACCGAGGTGCTCGGCCTGATGAAGGCCCAGATGGTCAAGAACGCAGTGATCGTGCCCGTCGGGGCGAAGGGCGGATTCGTACGGAAGCGCGCCGCGGACGAGGTCGTCGAGTGCTACCGCACCTTCATACGAGGGCTGCTCGACGTGACCGACAACATCGTGGACGGTGAGATCGTGCCGCCCCCGGGAGTCGTGCGCTACGACGAGGACGACCCTTACCTGGTCGTCGCCGCCGACAAGGGCACGGCCACCTTCTCGGACGTCGCCAACGGTATCTCCGGCGAGTACGGCTTCTGGCTGGGCGATGCGTTCGCCTCGGGCGGCGCGACGGGCTACGACCACAAGAAGATGGGCATCACCGCGCGCGGCGCCTGGGAGTCCGTGAAGCGGCACTTCCGTGAGCTCGGACACAACGTGCAGGAGCAGGACTTCACCGTCGTGGGGATCGGCGACATGTCGGGGGACGTGTTCGGCAACGGAGTGCTGCTGTCCCGTCACATCCGCCTGGTCGGCGCCTTCAACCACCGCCACCTCTTCATCGACCCCGATCCCGATCCCGAGGCGAGCTTCGAGGAGCGCCGCCGCCTGTTCGAGCTGCCGGGCTCCTCGTGGTCCGACTACGACACCGACCGGATCTCCGAGGGCGGCGGCGTCTTCCCGCGCACGGCGAAGTCGATTCCGCTCTCCCCGCAGGCTCGCGAGGCCCTCGCGATCGAGGACGAGGCGCTGCCGCCCAACGACGTCATCCGCGCGCTCCTGCGCGCGCCCGTCGATCTGCTCTGGAACGGCGGCATCGGCACCTACGTGAAGGCGAGCGACGAGGTGCAGGGCGAGGTCGGCGACAAGGCCAACGACGCCGTACGGGTGAGCGCCGGCGAGCTGCGCTGCCGGGTGCTTGGTGAGGGCGGCAACCTCGGCCTGACCCAGCGCGCGCGGATCGAGTTCGCCCTGGCCGGCGGGCGCGTGAACACCGACGCGATAGACAACTCGGCCGGCGTCGACTGCTCGGACCGCGAGGTGAACATCAAGATCCTGCTCGACACGGCCGTGTCGGGCGGGGATCTCACCGAGAAGCAGCGCAACGACCTGCTGGCACATATGACCGAGCCGGTGGCCGAGCTGGTGCTGAAGGACAACTACGAGCAGACGGAGACCCTTAGCCTCTCCGAGGCACAGGCGACCGGGATGATCGACGTCCACGCGCGCTTCCTGCGGCACCTCGAGCAGTTGCACAGGCTCGATCGCGAGCTCGAGGCGCTGCCGAGCGACGAGGAGCTCGCCGAGCGCAAGCGGGACCACCTCGGCCTGGCGCGCCCCGAGCTCGCCACGCTGCTCGCCTACAGCAAGATCAACCTCTACAGCGAGCTGCTCGAGTCGGACGTGCCCGAGGACCCCCACCTCTCCGCCGAGCTCGAGCACTACTTCCCCGACCCGCTCCCGGAGCGATTCGCCGAGTTGATGCGAGACCACCGGCTCCGGCGCGAGATCGCGGCCACCCAGATCGTGAACAACATGCTCCACGGCGGTGGGACGACGTTCGCCTTCCGTCTTCACGAGGAGACCGGGGCGCCCGCGGCCGAGATCGCCCGCGCATATGCCGTGGCGCGCGACATCTTCCAGATGCGGCCGCAGTGGGGGGAGATCGAGGCGCTCGACAACCGCGTGAGTGCCGAGGTGCAGATCGGGATGCTGCTCGAGGGCCGGCGGCTGATCGAGCGTGGCTCGCGCTGGCTCCTGCGCAACCTGGAGCGGCCGATCGCGATCGCCCGGGCCGTGCAGCACTTCAAGCCCGGCGCCGCCGCGCTCTACGAGTCCGTCACCCGGCTGCTCGACGGACCCGACGCCGAACCGGTCGAGCGGCGCGCGGCGGAGCTGCGCGACGCCGGCGTGCCGGACGGGCTGGCCACGCGGGTCGCGAGCCTCGCGACGATGTTCGCCGCGCTCGACATCGTCCAGGTCGCCGACGAGACCGGTCTCGACGTCGAATCGGTGGCGGCGGTCTACTTCCAGCTCGGCAGCCGCCTCCAGCTGCACTGGCTGCGCGACCGGATCGTCGAGCTCCCACGCGACGACCGCTGGCGGGCGCTCGCCCGCGCCGCGCTGCGCGACGACCTCTACGGCCTCCACCGGGCGCTCACCGCGGAGGTCCTGCGGAGCGACGGGCGGCCGGATGATCCGGCCGGGCTGGTCAGCGACTGGATCGAGCACAACCCCGCCTCGGAGCGATGCCTCGAGACGCTGGCGGACATCCGCGTCGGTCGCACGTTCGACATGACGACTTTGCCGGTGGCCGTGCGGGAGGTACGGAACCTGATCTGAGGCTCTCGCTAGCCTCCGGCGCCCCGTGAAGGACCTACTCCAGGACCTGATGGATTCGGCGTCCCGCCGAGCGGAGTACGCCGACGCCCGCTTCGTGCGGACGCGTGCGGAGAAGCTCTCGACCCGCAACGGGTCACTCGATCAGCTCGACGCTCACGAGAGCGAGGGCGTCGGCGTCCGGGTGCGCGTCGGCGGCGCCTGGGGTTTTGCCGCGGCGCGTGGTGGGAACCGCCGCGGCGCCGAGGCGGCGCTCGAGCGGGCGCTCGCGGTGGCAGCCGCGCAGCCTGCCGCGAACGGCGCCGAGCTCGCCCCCGAGGCGCCCGCGGCAGGGTTCTGGGAGAACCCGGTGGAGCGCGACCCGTTCGCCGTGCCGCTCGAGGACAAGCTCGCGGTGTTGTCGGCCACCGACGCGGGCCTGCGCACGGAGCCGGGGGTGAACCTGACCGTGGCCCGCTATCAGGCGCTCCGCGTCGAGAAGCTGTTCGCGTCCACCGAGGGCGCGCTCTGCGAGCAGCGGGTCACCGAGTGCGGCGGCGGGGTCTCGGCCGTCGCGGTCGACGGCGACGAGAGCCAGATCCGCTCGTACCCGGCCTCGCACGGCGGACATGTGGCGCAGGCAGGCTACGAGCAGTTCCTGGCGCTCGATCTGCCGGGTGTGGCGCCGCGGGTTTCCGAGGAGGCTGTGGCGCTGCTCGCGGCGCCGGCCTGCCCGGCCGGATCCACGACTCTCGTCCTGGCCGGCGAGCAGCTCGGGCTGCAGGTGCACGAGTCGGTGGGCCACGCGGTGGAGCTCGACCGGGTGCTCGGGCGCGAGGCATCCTACGCGGGTACGAGCTTCGTGCCGGCGGAAGGGCTCGGCACGCTGCGATTCGGGTCCGACCGCGTGAACGTCACGGCCGACGCGACCAGCCGGGGCGGGCTCGGCAGCTACCACTGGGACGACGAGGGCGTGGAGGCGCGTCCCGTGCCGATCCTGCGCGAGGGCGTGCTGGCCGGCTTCCTCTCCTCACGCGAGACCGCCGCCGAGATCGGACTTGACCGCTCCGGCGGCTGCATGCGGGCCGACGGCTTCGCCCGACAGCCAATCGTCCGCATGACCAACGTGAACCTCGATCCCGGCGACGCCGGCACCCTCGACGACCTCCTGGCCGACACCGGCGAGGGCCTCCTGATCGAGACCAACCGCTCCTGGTCGATCGACAACCGGCGGCTGCACTTCCAATTCGAAGGCGAGGCCGCGTGGGAGATCCGCGGCGGCGAGCGCGGCCGCCTGCTGCGCAACCCGAGCTACGCGGGCGTGACGCCGGCGTTCTGGGCGAGCTGCGATGCCGTCTGCTCCGCCGGCGACTGGCGGCTGATCTCGCTGCTCGATTGCGGCAAGGGCGAGCCGGGGCAGGTGATGCGGGTGTCGCACGGCTCCGCTCCTGCGCGCTTCAGGGATGTGCAGGTGGGGGTGGCGTGACGGATCGCGCTGTAAGTGGTCCGGTGATCGCCGCCGAGCTTGCCGGGCGGGCGGTCGCGCTGGCGGGGCCGGACGCCCTGGCATTCGTCACGCGCGAGCGCTCGCTGCTTCTCCGCTTCGCGGCCAACCGTCCGACACAGTCGACCGCGATCGACGACGTGACCGTCGAGCTTGCGCTCGTGCGCCACGGCCATGTGGGCCGGGCGACGACGAACACCCTCGACGACCAGTCGCTGACCGCCTGCGCCCGCCGAGCGGCCGCGGCCGCCGAGGCGGCCGCCGCGGCCGGTGACGGCGCCTTCGCCGGGTTCCCGGAGCCGCAGGAAGTGGGGTCCCATGACGGCCACGACCCGGCGACCGCGCGACTCGACCCCGAGCCGGGCGGCGCCGCGCTCGCCGCGGCATTCTCGACCGCGCGCGACGCCGGCCTCGAGGCCCACGGCATCTGGACAGCGGCCGAGGAGGAGCGCGCAGTGGCCACCAGTGGAGGCGCCACGGCCGCCGAGCGAACGACGGATGCATTTATGAAAGTGATCTGCATTGCGCCCGGGGCGAACGGCGCGGCCGGAGGGCAGGCCGGCGCGGCCGGAGGACGCACCGGCACGGCCGGCGGGCGCAGCGGCTACGCCGCCGAGACCGCGGTCGCCGCGGGGCGCATCG
>DATDLN010000233.1:0-2325 GCA_036519295.1 Thermoleophilaceae bacterium | reverse complement strand
CCTCGCATCGCCACGTACGCGGCAGTCCAGGGTCCGATCCCACGAATCGCGAGCAGCCGGGTGAGTGCTTCCCTCGGGTCTGAGCCGGCGTCGATGCGAACTTCACCGTTGGCGAGTCGGGCGGCGAGAGACTGTAGCGCGTCGCGGCGTAGACCCAGTCGGGCCAACGCCTTGGGGTCAGCTTCGGCGAGGACCGCCGCGGCCGGGAACAGATGTGTCACCGTGCCGCGCGGCTGCTCCAGCGCTTTACCGAAGGTCTCGACGAGACGGGCTGTTCGTCTGCGTGCTGCCCGCAGCGACGCGCGCTGACCGATCACCGCGCGCAGGGCGAGTTCGTCGCCGTCGACGCAGCCGGGCACTCGCAGCCCCGGCCGCGCGCGGACGAGGCCGCCGATCACCTCGTCGTGGCCGAGCGCCTCGGCAATGGCCAGCGGGTCGGCGTCGAGGTCGAGCAAGCGCCGGCAGCGTGCGACCGCCGTGGCGAGGTCGCGAAGATCGTCCAGGCGGAGCACGCAGCGGACGGCACGCGGTTCCGGGGTCAGCTCGACGATCCCGGTGCCGTGGGCGAGGGTCAGCGCTCGCCGAAAGGTGCCGTCGCGGAGCTCTTCGAGACCAGGGACTGCGCGCACCTCGAGGAACCGCAGCAAGGCGACACCGTCGAAGGGCTCCCGGCAGCTCAGGCGAAGCTCGATAACTCCCGGCGACCGGGGGCGGGCACGGTTCGACCGGTCCCGCATCTCGCTCGGGGTCGAGGCGAACACGTCTGTGATCGTGTCGTTGAACTGGCGGACGCTGTGGAACCCGGCCGCCAAGGCCGCCTCGGCCAAGGGCATGGCGGTCGACTCGATCAGGAGCCGAGCCGTGTTGGCGCGCTGCGCGCGTGCCAGCGCGAGTGGGCCGGCGCCCACCTGCTCGGACAGCAGTCGCCGAAGATGGCGATCGCTGAAGCCCAACCGCTTGGCGAGCCCCGGGACTCCTTCACGGTCGACGATGCCTTCTGCGATCAGTCGCATGGCGCGCGCGACGCGATCGGCGCGCCAGTTCCAATCGGGTGAGCCGGGCGCCGCGTCGGGGCGGCAGCGCTTGCAGGCGCGAAAGCCGGCCGACTGCGCGGCCGCCGCCGTCGGGTAGAAGCGAACATTCGCGCGTTTCGGTTGCCGCGCCGGGCAACTCGGCCTGCAGTAGAGCTTCGTCGACGTGGCGGCGATGAAGAAGATGCCGTCGTAGCGCGGGTCCCGGCTGTCGCTCAGCCGGTAGCAGCTCTCGAAGTCCTCGACGATGACGCTCATCGTCGCATCCGACGGCGAGCGTACCAGCGGTTTTCGGACAGCTCTGTGGGCGGCCACTCAGTTGGCCGAATCCCGCCAGTCGCGCCGCTGGCCACGGCGTAGCGTGGGGCCGAACGACAGTGAGAGGAGCGGCATGAAAGGTGAGCGCGTGAAGGCGAGCACCATCGAGGTCGCCGGACTCGACGGCGGTTTCGTGAGGCTCACGGCGGAGCAGCTCGATGAGCTCGACTCGCGGGTCGCGTGTCCGGTGCTTCGCGAGGGCGATCCGGGCTGGGAGGACGCAGTGCTGGTCTGGAACGGCATGGTCGCCAAAGTCCCCGCGCTCGTCCTCCAGCCGACCTCGGCCACCCACGTCGCTGCGGCTGTCGGGTTCGCGTGTGACCATGGTCTGTTGCTGAGCATCAAGGGCGGCGGCCACAACATGGCCGGAACGTCGATCGCCGAGCGCGGTCTGACGCTCGACATGTCGCGCATGCGCGACGTCACCGTCGACCCGGACGCGAGCCTCGCGCGCGTCGGCTCTGGGTGTCTGCTGCAAGACGTCGACCGGGAGACACAGGCGTACGGACTGGCCACACCGTTGGGCTCGTTCAACTCGGAAGTCGGCGTCGCCGGATTGACGCTCGGCGGAGGGTTGGGGTACCTCACGCGTCGCTTCGGCTGGGCGGCGGACAACCTGGAGGAGGTCGAGATCGTCACCGCGGACGGCCAGATCCGGACGGCCAGTCGCGACGAGAACGCCGACCTCTTCTGGGCGCTTCGGGGCGGTGGGGGCAACTTCGGCGTAGTCACTCGGTTAACGTTCCGCCTGCACGAGGTCGGCCCGACCATCACCGGCGGCCTCATCGTCTGGAGTGCCGAGCGGGTCGACGACGTGCTCGCGACCTATCGCGACCTCACCGCCTCGGCGCCGCGCGAGTTGACCGCGGCCGTGACCGTGCGACTCGCGCCGCCGGCCCCGTTCCTTCCCGAGGAGTGGCACGGCAAGCCGATCATCGGGCTCCTCGTGTGCCACTCCGGGCCGGACGTGGAGGGC
>DATDLN010000232.1:0-2708 GCA_036519295.1 Thermoleophilaceae bacterium | reverse complement strand
GCCGATGTCACAGAAGGCTCGGGGGGCGTCTGGGAGCGCCTGCACTACGACTGGTCGGATCCCGACCGCGTCGTCCTCAAGACGACCGACTCGAATGTCTGGGGCGGCGCGTCGGGCTACACCTACACCCTCAGCCGGCGGCCCGACGACGTCACCGACGTGGACGTCGTCATCGTTCGCGAGGGCAAGAACGCGAAGGGACGGATCCTCGCATTCGTGCTCGGGACCGTCGGCAAGGGCGTCCTCGGCAAGGCGTTCGGCAACAGCATCAAGGCCCTCGAGGCGCGCGACAACGGGTCGTCGGCATGAGCACGCTGGGTGCGACCGTCCGCGGCGTCGCCGCGGCCGCGCCCGGCACCCTCGCGATGGACGCGTCGCTCTATCGCCATTACCGGCGCGACGGCGGGAACGCCGCCTTCCCGGGCTGGGAGTCCTCCGAAGGGCTCGCGAGCTGGGAGAACGCTCCTGGCCCGGCACTGGCCGCCAAGGTGCTGCTCGAGGGCGTGTTCAAGCGCGAGATCTCGCCGCGGTACGCGCGGCTCCTCAACAACGCCACGCACTGGGGGTTCGGCCTCGCCGCAGGCGCCGCGTACGGGCTCCTCATCGGCTCGCGGCGCAGGACGAAGGTGTGGTACGGACTCCCGTTCGGCGCCGCGGTCTGGGCCAATGGATACGTCGTGCTCCCGCAACTCGGCGTCTACAAGCCGATCTGGAAGTACGACCTCGAGACGCTCGCAAAGGACCTGAGCGCGCACCTCGTATTCGGCACGGCCACCGCGGCCGCCTACTCGATCCTGACCAACCTGGAGGTCGACCGATGACCAGCACCGAGAGCGCTACCCGCGACCGAAGCACCGCGACGGCCGACATGAAGCTCGAGGTCGTTGTGATCCCGGTCGCCGACGCCGACCGCTCGAAAGCCTTCTATAAGAAGCTTGGGTGGAGGCTTGATGCAGATTTCGCGTTCGACAACGGCTTCCGCGTCGTGCAATTCACGCCACCCGGCTCGGGCGCCTCGATTCAGTTCGGGTCAAAGATCACGTCCGCCCCGCCTGGCGCGGGCGTCGGTCTGTACCTGATCGTCTCCGACATCCAGGCCGCGCACGACGAGTTCGCTGGCCTTGGCGTCGCGATCAGCGACGTGTTCCACGCCGGTGCACCAGGCGCCCAGTTCCAGCGGGACGGCGCCGATCGCGTCAGCGGGCTCGCGCCAGAGCACGCGACCTATGGCTCGTTCGCGACGTTCAGCGACCCCGACGGCAACGAGTGGCTGATGCAGGAGGTCACGGAGCGGCTTCCCGGCCGCGTTGACGCCTCAGAGACGACGTTCGCGTCCACAGCCGACCTGGCGAACGCGATGCGGCGCGCATCGATTGCGCACGGCGAGCACGAAAAGCGCGAAGGCGGCGAGTACGACGTGAACTGGCCCGATTGGTATGCCGCCTACATGGTCGCCGAGCAAGCCGGGACGGAGCTGCCCACGTGAGGACCTCAGCTCCAGCCGATCGCTGGACCTTCGAGACACTCCCCGCGCACGTCGACGGAGCTGTCCTCTTCGCCGAGATCGGCGCCCCGCCGATGAATCTTCTCGGGCCCGAACTCGTCCGTGATCTCGTCTCCCTGATTCAGCGAGCCGAAGCGGACGCGACGCTCAAGGTGCTGGTGTTCAAGAGCGCGGACCCCGACTACTTCATCTCGCACGTCGACCTGACGCGGGTCGCGGAGTACAGGGCGGAGGCCGCGAAGTTGACCGGCGAAGCTTCCATCGCGCTGTTGTTTCGCCACCTCAGCGCGAGCCGCCTCGTCAGCATCGCGCAGATCGAGGGTCGCGTTCGCTCCGCCGGCAGCGAGTTCGTGTTGGCGTGCGACATGCGCTTCGCGGCGCGCGAGACGGCGATCTTCGCGCAGTTCGAGTCTGCGTTCGGCGAGATTCCCGGCGGCGGCGCCACCCAGTACCTCGCGCGGGTCATGGGCCGCGCCCGCGCGCTCGAAGTCCTGTTGAGCGCCGAGGATTACGACGCAGAGCTCGCCGAGCGATACGGCTGGATTAATCGCGCCGTGCCCGCGAGCACGCTCAGCGATTTCGTGACGGCGCTCGCCCACCGTATCGCCAGGTTCCCAGCCGCCGGCCTTGTCGCCATCAAGGAGCGGATGAACGCGATCACCCTCGCGCCGACCGACGACTTCCGTCGCGATTCCGATCTATTCGGCGAGCAGGTGCACACCGCCGAAGCGCAACGCCTGATCCAAGCCGCCATGCAGCGAGGCCTTCAGACCCGAGGGGCGGAGATGGAACTCGCCGGGATGCTCGCCGACCTAGGCCAGGCCGACACAGGGTGATCTCGAAACGGTTACCAGCTGGCACCGGTCGAACTGGCCAGATTCTGAGTTTCTGGCGACTTTTTGGCGACCTGGGGGGCTGAATTTGGCTTGCTAGAGCCAAATTCGTTAGCATAGCGTCGGTCTACGGAACCGAAGGTCAGAGGTTCGAATCCTCTCGGGCGCGCTACCTGTCTCGGGCCGAGCACGCCGGCCGCGGATCAGCCACTCGGTCCTCGCGGATTCAGTAGACGTCCTTGACCAGCGCCGTAGGGGGCCTCGTCGTCTCCGAGTCCTTATGGACGAATGCGGATGATCGTCTTCCCGTTGCGTCGCTCGGTCGGGTTGAGGGCGGCGACGGCATCGTCGAGGGTCGCAACGTTGCCGAT
>DATDLN010000231.1:0-20395 GCA_036519295.1 Thermoleophilaceae bacterium | reverse complement strand
ACGGCCTTGAGCCGCTTGGCGCCGAGCACCGCGCCGAGCCCGCCGCGGCCGGCGTGCCGCCCGTCGTGCGAGACGGTCGCGTAGCGCACGAGCCGCTCGCCGGCGGGCCCGATCGCCGCGACCCGCCAGGCAGCGCCGTGGCGCTCGCGCACGCCATGCTCCGCCTCGATGGCGGGGAGCCCCCAGAGTTCGCCGGCGGGCTCCACGCGCGCGCCCGCGCCGTCCACGAGCAGCACCGAGGGCTCCTCGCACGCGCCGCGGATCACGAGCGCGTCGTTTCCGGTGAGCTTGCCGGAGATCGCGAAGTGGCTCGACGCGAGCGCGTCGTTCAGCAGGCCGGTCAGCGGCGACTTCGACACGACGGCGAACTTCGCGCTGGTCGTGAGCGGCGTTCCGACCAGCGGCGAGAACACGAACGTCAGCGGAGCGTCCGGCCCGAGAGGATCGACCCGCGGCGGCGCGAGGCGGTGCATGAGCCAGGCAGCCAGTCCGGCGCCTCCGATGCAGTTTCGGAGCACGGGCTCCGGGAGCTCGAGCGGCTCCGCCGAGGCGTCGCCGACGTCCACGACGAGGGCGCGGCCGAAGTATCCGCCGGGCGTCGTCATCGGACCTCCGCCGGGATCGGCGGGCGCAGGGCGTGGCGGAGCCGGGCGCCGGCCTCGAACCAGGGCATACGGGCACCTTGGAGCGTGGCTGGGCCGACTCCCCGTATCGCGGAGCTCAGCAGCACCTCGTCCGCGGCGGCCAGCCCCTCCAGGGTGATCGGCTCCTCGCTTGCCGTCAGGCCGGCAGACGGCGCCACGGCGAGCACGCGCTCCCGCATTGTTCCGGGTAGCAGCCGCCCGTCGAGCGGTGGCGTCACGACCGTCGCTCCCTCCACGATCAAGACGTTAGCGGTCGCCGCCTCCAGCACCTCGCCGTCGAGGTCCACGATCAGGGGCAGCGCCCCAAGGTGGCGCTCCAGCTGCTCGAGCAGGCGCCGATCGCGCCACTTGTGGGCGCCCAACCCGCCGGGGAGGCAGACCGGAGCGAGCACCGCCGGCTCCAGCTCCAAATCGCTTCCGAGCGGGGACGTCTCCACCTCTACCGACAGGCCTCCCTCGCCGACCAGCACACGCAGCCGTTGGAGCGGCTTGGCGGCCGCCGCGGCGGTGATCCTCTCCTCGAGATCGCTCGTCAGCTCGCGCCCGTAGAGCTCGGTCACGCTCTGCTGGAGGCGCGCAACGTGAGCGCCGACGTTCTCGGCCGGCCCCTCGTGGGGGACGAGCATGGTCGTGAAGACTCCACGCGCGGGATCGGGCCGGGCGGCCGAGACCGTGGCGTCGGGGATCCGAACCGGGCGGGCGCTGCCGCGAGGCGTCATCTCAACCCCCCGCGTCCGCCGCCAGGAACGCCACGGCGTCGCCGGCGGCGAGCGGCAGCTCGGGGTCTCGGCTGATCTGGTCGCCGTTCAGCGCCGCCACCACGTGGCGGTCCAGCGGTACTCCGGCAGCCGCGGCGGCGGCGCTGAGGGTCGCGGCCCTCAAGTTGAGAGGCTCCCTGTCCCGCCCGGGCGCGAGCGTGCCGAAGCGCCGTACGGTGACCACCGGAGCGGGACGTGCTCGTGCCTCTTCGTATTCGATCGGGTTGTTCACGTTCAGCAAGGACAGCAGGTCGGGGTCGGCGCGTGAAAGCTTCCCGTCGCGCAGGAGGTCGGCTTCGTCGAGCTCGCGGACCCGGCAGCGCTCGAAGAGGAACGCCGGTCGCATCCGATCGCTCGCGATCAGCTCCTCGACGTCCGCGAGCAGCGAGGTGCGGTAGGCCGCCGCGAGAGGGTGCCTGAATCCCTGTGCCACCGGGAGAGCCACGTCCACATCCTCCCGCTCCGCGGCGGCGAGCACCGTCGCGACGAAGTCGGGATGGAGCAGCGGCACGTCGGTCGAGGACACGTAGGCCAGGTCGGAGTCCTCGGCGACTGCGGCCAGCCCGGCGGCGAGTCCCTGCAGCGGCCCGCGGCCCTCGCGGGCGTCGTCTACGACTCGCGCGCCCGGCGGAAGCGAGGGGAGCTCCTGATCGGGCGCGCGGACCACCACCACCGGCCCGTCGACGGCGCGTCCGACGATGCCCGCTACGCGGTGCAAAAGGGTCGATCCGTGCCACTCGAGTGCCGCCTTCGGCCGTCCCATCCGCGTGGAGCGCCCGCCCGCCAGCACGACGCCGGCAGTGCGCGCGCCACCCGGCCCTGACCCGCTGCTTCGTGCCGGGCCGGGAACGCGAGTGTTCTCCTGCGGACGCATGCCAGCCGCCCGTCGAATTGTACGTATTTGTCCGTCCTTCCTCACCGGGACAGGCAGGTGGTCGCAAGCCACCGTCCCGGCCGATCCGTGCGCTCCAGCGGGAAGGCCAGGTCGCCGGCCACCGCCCACAGCTCCGGGTGACGGTCGCTCACCGCCCAGGCGGGCGGCCAGCGGCTCACGTCGGCGTGCTCGAGGGCGGCGACCAGCGCTTCGGCCACCGCGACGACGCCCCGCTCCGCGACCGGCCGGCGCTGGCGGAAGCGCACCACGCAGTGATGCGAGGCGACGACCTCGCGAACCTCGGGGTGGTCGAGCTGGGCGACGCGCTGCACGCGTTGACCCTAGCCTCGGCGTCAGCCGGGCTTGCGACCTGCGGCGAGCTTGACGGAGACCGGCAGCTCGAGGAAATCCCCGTGCTGGTACGGCCCCACGAGGCGATCGAAGGCATCTCGGATGCGCAGCCGGGTCTCCTCCGGCTGCCGCATGATAAGGGCGGAGGTCCGGACCGTCCCGCCGAGCAGCCCGTCCCAGAGCTCGTCGGCACTCGCGACGCGATGGCTGAACTGGATCCTCCTTACCACGCGGTCCTCCAAGCCGTGGTCACGCATGAGGGCATCGAACTCCTCGTCGACCGAGAACCTGAAGAAGTCGGGTCCGGTGGGCAGATCCTCGGGAGGCGTCGCTCCTGCCTCCGCGACCGCATCGAGGAAGACGCCCAGGAAGCGTGCGCGCTCGGGTAGGTCCCAGACCGTCAGCGCGAGCATGCCGCCCGGGCTGAGGACGCGCACGAACCCTGCCATTGCCTGCTCGGGGCGTCCGAGGTGCAGGAGGAGGAAATTGGCCACGACGGCGTCGAAAGAGTCGTCTTCGAACGGAAGCTCGTGTGCGTCCGCCTGACGGAAATCGAGTTGTGGCTGCACCCGGCGGGCGAGGTGGATCATCGCCTCGGCGACGTCCACCCCCACCACAGACGCTCCTCGCTCGGCCGCCCGGGCCGCCACGTAGCCCGGGCCCGTGGCGAGATCCAGGGTTCGCGTCCCCGCTCCCACGGACGCGGCGTCGAGCAGAGGGTCGACCAGCTGCCCCGTGATGCGGCCGAAGAAGTGGTCATATCCGGCCGCCTTTTGCTCCCAGCCCCCCGCCTCGAAGGCGTTGAATGCGTCCGGATCGGTAGGGGCCCGGCCCACGCGCTGCAACGCTACTCCCGACCGGCCCTTACGGCCGGTCGCCGGTGAGCTCGCGCGCAAGCCGGCGAAGAAGGTCGTCCACGACCGGATCACGATCGGCGCTGTCGTCCGCGAGCGCCTCGGTGAGGAGCTCGCGCCGGGCCGCGACGGCGCGCTGCGCGAGGCTCTGGCCTGCCGGCGTGAGGGCCGCTCCGAGGTCCTCGCCGGCGACGAGGCCTCGCTCGCGCAATTCGGCGACGACGGCGGCGATTCGTTCAGGACGGACGCGGTCGTTCTCGGCGAGCGCGCGGGCGCGGGCAAAACCGTGCTCATCGATGCGCACGAGTGCCCAGGTCGCCCCCGGGCTGAGCTCGACGCCGGCGAGCGCGGCGAGTCGCTCGCTGAACCGGCGACGCTGCTCGGGGCTTGTTGCGCGGTTCAGCGCTCGCTCGATCTCGGCGAGGGAGTCGGGCGACCGCGGGGCGGCCAGGCTGTCATCGAGGCCGGTGCTCGTCGCGGCGGTTTCTCGCAGCGGGCGCTCCTGCAGCAGCCAGCTGAGCGCGAATCCGAGCAGCGCCACGCCGGCGGCGGCGACGAACACCGGGCTGAGCGCGTTGACGTACGCCTGCTCGTAGGCCGACTGGGTCGAGGCCGGCAACCCCGCAAGCTGCGCGGCGGTGAGCCTTCCGCCCGACGAGACCTCGTCTGCGAGGGGTCCCGAGAGGACTCCCTGCAGCTCCGAGGTCAGCCGCGAGGTGAAGATCGCCCCGAAGGTTGCTGCCCCCAGCGACCCCCCGATACCGCGAAACAGCGTCACCCCGAGGTCGCCGCTCCCAACACCTCGTAGCCGACCGCGTTCTGAACGGTCAGCACGAGCACCTGCATCACCGAGCCCAGACCAAGCCCGAGAACCAGAAGGTAGGCCGCCGAGGCCGCCCCGCTCGTGCCCACGTCGAGGGTGGAGAGCAGCAGCAGCCCCATAGCCGTCAACGCCGTCCCGGCGATCGGAAACACGCGGTAGCGCCCGGTGCGGGAGATGATCTGTCCCGAGGCGATCGACGTCACGACCACACCGACCATCATCGGGACCAGCCGAAGGCCCGACTCCGTGGGGCTCGCCCCGTCGACCGTCTGGAAATAGAGCGGGAGGAAGGTCACCGACCCGAACAGGGCGAAGCCAACGATCAAGGACAAGGCGCCCGCCACCGCGAACACGCGGTCGCGCAGCAGCGCCGGCGGGAGAACCGGCTCGCGCGCCCGGCGCTCGACCGCCAGGAAGAAGACGAGCAGGAGCACGCCCAGCGCCGCGACGAGGACCACCTGCGCCGAGCCCCATGCCCAGGTCGTCCCACCCAGGCTCGTGACCAGCACGATCGCCCCCAACCCTCCTGCCAACAGGCCCGCACCGAGATAGTCGATCATCGGCCGCTCGCGCCCTTGGACGCGGGGCAGCGCCGCGGCGAGGACAGCCAGGGCCATGAGCCCCAGAGGCAGGTTCACGTAGAAGATTCAGGGCCACGAGGCCGCCTCCACGATCACGCCGCCGAGCAGCGGACCGGCGACGCTGGCAACGCCGAATACGGCGCCGAAGAGTCCCTGGTACCTGCCTCGCTCCCGGGGAGAGACGACGTCGCCGACCACGGCCTGCGTCAGCACGATCAGCCCGCCCGCGCCCAGCCTCTGTACGGCGCGGAAGGCGATCAACTCGGTCATGCCGGCGGCCTGCCCGCACAGCGCCGAGCCGATCAGGAACAGGATCACGGCGCTCTGCAGAACCCGCTTGCGTCCGTACAGGTCGCCGAGCTTTCCGTACACGGGGGTGACTGCCGTCTGCGCCAGCAGGAACGCACTCGTCGCCCACGCCAGGCGATCGAGTCCACCGAGATCCCCGACGATCGTCGGCAGCGCCGTGGCGACGATCGTCTGATCCAGCGCCGCCAGCAGCAGGACCAGCATCAGGCCGGCGAAAACCACTCGCAGACGTGACCGTTCGACCGGCGCGGGCCCGCAGCGGAGGCAGTAGCGGCAGACATCGGTGCGCTGCAACGCTACTGCCGAGCACGCGACCGAGGAGGAACGATGGAGCATGTCGTCATCAAGGCCCGCCACAACGGGCCCTACAAGATCACGGGGCCGGTGACCGTGATCGACGCCGACGGCGCCGAGTACGACCTGTCGGGGGTGCGTGAGCCGATAGCGCTCTGCCGCTGCGGCGGCTCGACCACCAAGCCGTTCTGCGACGGCACCCACTCGAGGATCGGCTTCGAGGCCGCGGAGCGGGCCGTGCGAAAATTCGGCTAGCGATGCATAAGTTCTCGACCCAGCAGACCCACATCGACGCGCCCGTGGACACCGTATGGGACCTGGTCGGCGATCCCAACCGGCACCCCGACTGGTGGCCCCGGATGGTCGACGTGGAATGCGCCGCCCTCCACGAGGGCTGCCGCTATCGGGGAGTGGTGAAGGGCATCATCGGGGCCGAGGAGCACGAGCTGCTGGTCGAGCGGCTGGAGCTCGAGACCCTCGACGGCTGCCGCGAGGTCTCGATCTTCTGCGAGGGCACGGGCGTCACGACACGCTTCATGCTCACCGAGGCCCAGGGCGGGACCTTCGTGGAGGGGCGCTTCTCGGTCGACCCGGCGAGCGTGGGCATGCGGGCCCTCACCGCCGTGGCGGGCCGGCGCTTCCTCCGAAGTTGGCTCGAGCGCTCGCTCGCCAACCTCAAGACGGCAGCGGAACGGGCTCCCTCGCCGGCGGCGTAGCGTCGCCCGCAAATCGCAGCAGCGCTTCCGGACTGGGGGACGGATCGAGCGCCACCTCCGGCGGCTCGTGGTCCGCGATCCAACCCGCCACTATCCGCACCTCGTCGATCTCGTCGACCGGCACCACGGTGCGGCCGGGCCGCCGTTGCAGCGCGGCCTCGGTGCGCTCCACCAGCTCGGAATGGCCCGGCAGCGGACCCCAGTCCACGAGCCGTCCCTGCACCACCCAGAAGGCGTCGTAGCGCTCCTTCACCGGGTGTCTGGCGAGCACGAGGCGCGGCGCCGCATGCGTGGCGCGAAGCACCCCCTCGAGCCGTTCGAGCACCCACGCCAGCCGCTCCCGGCGCCGCAGCAGGGCCGCGGCCCGCTCGTAGCGCTCCTCCGCGGAGGCCTCGCGCATGCGGCGATCGATCTCCGCCAGCAGCGCGTCGCCGGCGCCGGGCTGCTCGAAGTGCGCGAGCGCCGCGTCGAGCTGGCGGCGGTACGCGTTCGGGTCGAGGTCGCCGAGGCAGGGCGACACGCAGCGACCCATCTGCCCGTAGGCCGAGGGATGCTCGCGCAGCTTCAGGGTGCGGCCGCAGTGGCGCAGGCGGTAGAGCGACGTGAGCTGATCGGCCAGCTCGCCGGCCAGCGGGCGGCTGGCGAGCGGCCCCACGTTCACCGCGTGCCCGGCGGCGGGCTCGGACGCTACCTCCAGGATCGGATATGGGATGTCCAGGCGGCACCGCAGATAGCAGTGCCGGTCGGTGCGCTTCAGCCTCTTGTTGCCGGCGGGCTTCCAGGCCTTGATCAGCCGGTTTTCGAGCACGAGCGCCCCGAGCTCCGAGTTGGTGGGGCGGTAGTCAACGATCTCGGCCCGCTCCGTCCAGCCGGCCGGCGCACAGAAATGAGCCCGGGCGCGGGAGCGCAGCGAGACGGACTTGCCGACGTAGAGCGGCCGCCCCCTCTCGTCGCGGAAGACGTACACGCCGGGGTCGTCGGGGAGCGTCGAGAGGTCGGGGCGCTCGGAAGGTGGGATTCGCTCTCCAGGCTCGGTCTTGCGGGCCCTGCGCCGAGAGCGGAGCAGGTCCACCGCCTCGCGGATGCTGGCCGCATTGGCGCACAGCCTCGGGAAGAGGGCACAGAACACGCGCGCGCAGGTGAGGGCGTCCGGCAGCGCCCGGTGCACCTCGCGCACCTCGATCCCGAGCGAGTCGGCGAGCGGCGCGAGCGTCCGCCGCCGGGCGAGGGGGGCAAACCGGCGGGCGAGCTGCACCGTGCAGAGCACCGGGGGCCTGGGCCAATCGAGCCCGACCCGCTGGAAAGCCTGCTCGAGCACCCCTCGGTCGAAGCGCGCGTTGTGGGCGACCAGCACCCGGCCCTCGAGCAGCTCCGCGACCTCCGGCAGCACCTCGTCGGGCGGCGGCGCCGCGTCGACCATCCCCTGCGTGATGCCGGTGAAGCGCTGGATCCCGCGCGACAGCGGCCGCTCGACCCTCACCAGCGAATCGAACGTCTCGTGCAGCTCGCCGCCGCCAACCAGCACCGCCCCCACCTCGGTCAGCTCGCAGAGGTCCCCGCCGAGGCCGTTCGTCTCGGTGTCGACCGCCAGGAACTCCGCCGGCGCCAGGGGCTCGTCGAGTAATTGCACGAACGACCGATGGAACCCCCCGCACCGGACGGATCGCAGAGCACGTTGCGCGGCAGGGGGGCGAAGCCGTCCTCCCCGGCGCTTAGCCTCGCGACGATGCCCCCCGCCGCCACCGTTTTCGTCTGCTCCGCCTGTGGCCACGAGAGCCCCAAGTGGCACGGCCGCTGCCCGGGGTGCGGGGAGTGGAACACGCTCGCGGAGGAGAGGCGGGGGGCGGCGCCGTCCCGCCGCGGCGCTCGGCGGGCGCTCCGTCCCGTTGCGCTCGGCGACGTCGAGGCGCCCAGGGTCGCGCGGCTCCGGACGGACATCGGCGAGCTCGATCGCGTCCTCGGCGGTGGTCTCGTGCCCGGCTCGCTGGTGCTCATCGGCGGCTCGCCCGGGATCGGCAAGTCGACGCTCACCACGGGCGCCCTCGGCAACCTGGCCGCCGGCGGACGCAGGGTCCTCTACGTCTCGGGTGAGGAGTCGGCCGCGCAGGTGAAGCTGCGCGCGCAGCGGCTCGGGCCGGCGGCGCTTTCGGTGCCGATCGTCGCGGAGACGGAGCTCGAGACCGTGCTCGCGACGATCGACGCCGAGCGGCCCGACGTCTGCGTCGTCGACTCCGTCCAGGTGCTTTACGACCCGGCGCTCTCGGGCTCGCCCGGCTCGGTGGCCCAGGTGCGGGAGGTGGCCGGGCGCCTGATGCGACTGGGCAAGGAGCGCGGGGTGGCTGTGATCCTGGTCGGCCACGTGACGAAGGAGGGCGCGATCGCCGGCCCGCGCGTGCTCGAGCACCTGGTCGACTGCGTGCTGTCCTTCGAGGGCGAGCGCGAGCGGACCTATCGCACGCTTCGGGCGCTCAAGAACCGCTTCGGCTCGACCAACGAGGTGGGGGTGTTCGAGATGCACGAGCGGGGACTGGTCGAGGTGGCGGATGCCTCGGCGCGGTTCGTAACCGAGGCCACCCGTGCGCCGGGGTCCGTGGTGCTCTGCGCTATGGAGGGCTCGCGGCCCTTGCTCGTGGAGGTCCAGGCACTGGTGGCTCCGAGCGAGCTCGTGCCGCCGCGCCGGGTGGCGAACGGGGTCGACCGCAACCGGCTCGCGCTGGTACTCGCCGTCCTGGCCCGCCACGGCGGTGTCTCGCTGGGAGGAAGCGATGTCTTCGTCTCGGTGGCGGGAGGCGTGCGCGTGGACGAGCCCGGGGCGGACCTGGCCATCGCGCTGGCCCTCGCGTCAGCCGCGAAGGGCCTGGCGCTGGGTGAGGAGGCGCCCGTCGCCGCGTTCGGGGAGCTCGGGCTGACCGGCGAGCTGCGCCACGTCGCCCACGCCGACCGCCGGATTGCCGAGGCCGAGAAGTTCGGGCTGCGCCGGGTGGTGCGCCCCGACGAGGGGGCCCGCACGCTGCGCGAGGCTCTGGGGGCGCTGCGCCGGGTCGCCTCGGCGCGGGCGGCCTGAGGGCGGCAACACGACGCGGCGCCACAGCGGTTGCGGAGTCGCGGCGCGGCCCCGGCGAACCCACGCGTTTGGCCTTTCCGCGGCTATAACCGGCACAAGGTCAAACCAGTGCGGCATCCACCCGCCCGAGGTCGTCCCTCGCCCCCCGGCCCTGAGTCCCAAAATCGCCTGCAACCAGCCGAAACAGCGACGAACTCCGAGCTCTTCCCGTATCATCGACCTCCATGCCGTACGCCGGGGACGACGTCGCAGAGCTCGAGGCCCGGCAGGAACCAAGGCTCGTTCGAGCTCTGGAGATGGTGGCCCCGGGCACGGCGGTGCGGGAGGGGCTCGACAACATCGTCCAGGGACGGACCGGCGCCCTGATCTGCATCGGGGAGTCGGAAGAGCTGAGCTTCCTGCTTTCGGGCGGAGTGAAGCTCGACGTCGACTACACGCCAGCTCTGCTGTACCAGCTCGCCAAGATGGACGGGGCAATCGTGCTGGCTTCGAACGGCACGAAGATCCTCTGGGCGAACGTGCAGCTGATGCCGGATCCGACGATCCTCTCGCTCGAGACGGGCACCCGGCACCGCACCGCGGAACGAGTCTCGAAGCAGACCGACGCACTGGTGATTGCGATCTCCGCAAGCCGGAGCGTTGTCTCGCTCTATCTGGACGGCGCGAAGTACATCCTCGAGGACATACCGGTGGTGCTTGCAAAGGCCAACCAGGCCCTCGCCACCCTGGACAAGTACCGCAGCCGGCTGGACCAGGTCTCGACACGGCTCACGGCGCTCGAATTCGAGGGCGGCGTGACACTGCACGACGTGCTCACGGTGCTTCAGCGCGCGGAGCTCGTCACGCGGATGGCCGTGGAGATCGAGCGCTACATCGTCGAGCTGGGCGCGGAGGGGCGCCTGATCGAGATGCAGCTCGAGGAGACGATGGTGGGGGTGGCCGCCGACAAGTCGGCGCTGGTGCGCGACTACATCGTCGAACCTTCGGAGGAGGCGTTCGCGATGGTGCTCGACTCGCTGGCCCGGCTGCCGCATCAGGACTTGCTCGACTTTGGCCGACTGGCCGAGCTTCTCGGCAACGACCGGAAGCTGAACACCCTCGACCATCCCGCCTCGCCACGTGGCTACCGCATCCTCGGGCGCATCCCGCGTCTTCCGAAGATGGTGGTGCAGAGCATCGTGAGCGAGTTCAACGGTTTGGACGAGATACTCGCCGCGACCGACCCGGAGCTCGAATCCGTCGAGGGCGTGGGCGATATGCGGGCGAAGGACATCCGCGAGGGCCTTCGCCGTCTGCAGGAGATCAACCTCGTGGACCGCTATCTGCAAACCTGAAGTGATTACGGCGCAGTTATGCGCCGCGGACGTAGGAGGGAATCATTAGCGACGTAGTGATGGAGCAGGACCTCGTCGAGGACCTTGAGATCGATCTTGAGCCGACGCGCTACGAGGTCGGTGACCAGGTCGTCTACCCCCATCATGGGGCCGGCAAGGTCCTCAAGAAGGAGATGAAGGAGGTGCTCGGCGAGAATCGCGAGTACCTCACCATCAAGATCCTGCACAACGACATGACGGTCATGGTCCCGTGCTGCAACGCCGACAAGGCGGGTCTGAGGCGCGTGATCGGGGAGGACGACGTCAAGAAGGTGTTGTCGGTCCTCCGCGACGACGTAAGCCAGATGCCGAAGAACTGGAACCGGCGTTTCAAGCACAACCGCGAGAAGATCAAGACCGGGGACGTCTTCGAGCTGGCGGAGGTTGTACGCAACCTCGCCATTCGCGAGACCGAGAAAGGACTCTCGACCGGCGAGAAGCAGATGTACACCCGGGCCAAGAAGATCCTCGCATCCGAGTTGATGTACGCGCTCGTCATGGAGGAGGACGAGGCGGAGACCCATCTCGAGGAGCTGATCGCCGAGGCGCACGCGAGCCGCAACGGCGCCGTGGCCACGGCGTAGACCACATCCATGTCCGTCGTCGGGATCGTGCCCGCCGGCGGCAGCGGCGAACGCCTTGGTGCCGATCGGCCCAAGGCGTTCGTCGTTTGTGCCGGCAGGCCGCTGCTCGAATGGAGCGTCGAGGTGCTGGGGGAGGTGTGCGAGCGGGTTGTCGTGGCGGCGCCGGCCCCGTTTCTCCGCCCCGGCTGGGTCGAGGGGGGCACCTCGCGCTCGGCCTCCGTTCGCAACGCGCTCGCAGCCGCGTCCGAGGCGACGACGGTGGTGGTGCATGACGCCGCCCGCCCGCTCGTGCAGCGCGATCTGGTGGAACGCTGCCTCGCCGCGCTCGAGCCCGGGGTGGATGGGACGATCGCCGCGGCGCGGATGACCGACACGGTGAAGGAGGCCGGCACTGATGGCCGGGTGCTCCGGACCCTCGATCGCTCCGTGCTGTGGGCGATTCAGACACCGCAGGTCTTCCGCGCCGAAGTTCTCCGCCGCGCCCTGGAACGCGACGAGATGGCGCTGGCGGCGGCAACGGACGACGCATCGCTGGTCGAGGAGATGGGGGGAACGGTGCGCGTGGTCGAGGCGCCGCCCGAGAACATCAAGGTCACGCGCGAGACGGACCTGCGGATGGTGGAGGCGCTGCTCTGCTGACCGACTATCACGTGCATCTGCGCCCGGACGAGGAAGAGAGCACGGCCGGGCGCTACTTCACGAGGGAGAACGCCGAGCGCTACCGGGAGACGGCCGACGAGCGCGGCATCCGCGAGCTCGGGGTGGCGGAGCACGTCTATCGCTTCGTCCAGGTCTTGGACGTCTGGCAACACCCGTGGTTCCGCCACTGGGCGCGGGACGACATCGACGAGTACTGCGACTTCGTGCGCGACGAGACCGACCTTCGGCTCGGGATCGAGGCCGACTTCGTGCCCGGTCGGGAGGATCGGATGGCGAACCTGCTGGACGATCGCGAGTGGGACTACGTCGTCGGCTCAGTGCACTTCCTGCGGGACGAGGCCGTCGACCTCCATGGCGAGGCCGACTGGGCCCAGTGGGACGTTTGGCGCGCCGGCGACGACCCCGACCGCGTCTGGCGCCGCTACTTCGAGACGCTGGGCGAGGCGGCCCGGAGCGGCCTGTACGACATCCTCGCCCACCCGGATCTGGTCAAGATCTTCACCGGCCAGGTCCCCCGTCCCGACGGCGACCTGCGCCGCTTCTACGAGATTGCGATGGACGGGATCGCAGATTCGGACGTTGCGATCGAGGTCTCGACCGCGGGCCTGCGCAAGCCGGTGGGGGAGATCTACCCCGCGGCGCCGTTCCTCGAGATGTGCCTCGAGGCCGGGCGACCCGTGGCCCTGTCGAGCGACGCGCACCTGCCCGAGCAGCTGGGCTACGAGTACGAGCGAGCGGTTTCGTTCCTGGGGGACCTCGGCGTCACCGAGGTCGCGGTGTTCGAGCGGCGGCGTCGGCGGCTGGAGCCGCTGGGGTGAGTTTCCGGTCGGGCGTCGGCTGGGACTCGCACCGGTTCGCCGAGGGTCGAGACCTCGTATTGGGCGGGGTAAGGGTGGATTTTCCGCTCGGCCTCGCCGGGTTTTCCGACGCCGACGCCCTGACGCACGCCGTGATCGACGCCCTGCTCGGTGCCGCCGTGCTCGGCGACATCGGCCGGCACTTCCCGGACACCGACGAACGCTGGCGGGACGCCGATTCGATCGAGCTCTTGCGGACGGTGCGGGCGATGGTCGGCGACGCCGGGCTGGCGCCAGTGCACGTGGATGCGACGGTGGTGTGTGAGAAGCCGAAGCTGGGGTCGTACAGGGAACGCATGCGTGCGAGGCTGGCCGAAGCGCTGGGGCTCGGCGTTGCCGCCGTCAATGTGAAGTTTTCGACGGCCGAGGGGATGGGCTGGGCAGGGAGCGGCGAGGGGATAGCCGCCCTGGCGATCGCGACGCTAGGCGAGGCACGCGAGGTGCATTGACCGGCACTATGGCGGCAAACGTACCTACCGTGGGGGAGGGGCGGTGGTTCGCGAGGACCGCTGAACCGAATGCCTCGGGGCCGCCCCGCCGTCGCGCCGTCCGCGTAGCCTTTCGCGCCGATGCGCCACGTGCGGATCCACGACACGCTCACGGGCGAGCCCCGCCCGCTCGAGCCGCGCGACCCGCCGAAGGTCGGCATCTACGCCTGCGGACCCACCGTCTACGCCCCCATCCACGTGGGCAATGCCCGCCCGTATGTGGTCTTCGCGCTCCTGAAGCGCTTCCTCGAGCACGAGGGGAGCGAGGTCACGCTGGTGGAGAACGTGACCGACGTGAACGACAAGATTTACGACGCCGCCCGCGAGCGGGGAATCCGGAGCGCGGAGCTGGCGCGGGACATGACCGATGCCTACGTCGAAGCCACCGACCGGCTGGGCCTAGGTCGCCCCGACCGCGAGCCCAAGGCGAGCGAGACGATCGACGACATCGTGGCCCTCATCGAGGCGCTGATAGAGAGCGGACACGCCTATCAGGCGAACGGCGACGTCTACTTCCGCGTCGGCAGCTTCGACGGCTACGGCAAGCTGTCCAACCGGCCGCTCGAGGAGATGCACCAGGGCGAGGGCGACGACGCGGCCGAGATGAAGGAGTCGCCCCAGGACTTCGCGCTCTGGAAGGGCCGAAAGGAGGGCGAGGACACCTGGTGGGACGCGCCCTGGGGCCAGGGCCGGCCGGGCTGGCACATCGAGTGCTCCGCCATGGCCGAGACGATCCTCGGGCTCGACTTCGAGGTCCACGGCGGCGGGTCCGACCTCGTTTTCCCGCACCACGAGAACGAGATCGCCCAAACCGAGGCCGCGCGCGGGAAGCCGCTCGCCCGCGTGTGGATGCACAACGGCATGGTGGAGATGGACGCGGAGAAGATGGCGAAGTCCGTGGGCAACATCCGCCTCCTCCACGTCGCCCTCGACGAGTTCGGGCGCGACGCGGTGGTGATGTGGCTCGTGGGCGCCCACTACCGCAAGCCGGTGGCGTTCTCGGAGGAGGCTCTGGCCGACGCCGGCCGGGCCGTGCAGCGCGTGCGTGAGTTCATCCGCCGGCTCGACGTGGACGCGCCAGACCCCGACGGGCTCGACGAGGTCGTGGAGCGCTTCTTCGACGCGCTCGCCGACGACTTCAACACGCCCGCCGCCCGCGCGATCCTGTTCGACTGGATCGCCGAGGGGAACCGGCGCATGGACGAGGGCGAGGTGCTGGGCCGCGGGCGCCTGGGCGAGATGCTCTACGCGCTGGGACTCGAGGACCTGCTCGAGGAGCCTGCCGAGGAGGCGCCCGACGAGGTCCGCCGGCTCGCCGACGAGCGCGACGCGGCCCGCACCGCGCGCGACTTCGCGCGGGCGGATCGGATCCGCGAGGAGCTGGCGGCGCAGGGCTGGGAGGTTCGCGACACCCCCGGGGGCGCGCAGTTGGTCCCAAAGGAGTGACCAGGGCGGCGCGCGCGCATGATCGTCTATGGCCGCAATCCGGTTCGGGAGGCGCTTCGCGGCCGCCGAAGGGTGCAGCGGGTGTTCGCCACCGAGCGCGCCGCCCATGAGGTGTGGCTCGGCGAGGTCGAGGTGCGGATCGTCGACCCCCACGAGATCAAGGAGCGCTGCGGATCGCCCGACCACCAGGGGATCTGCGCGGAGGTCCAGGCGTACCGCTACGCCGACCCGGACAGCCTGCTCGACGACGACGACGCACTGGTGCTCTGCCTCGACGAGGTGCAGGACCCGCACAACCTGGGCGCGGTCTGCCGGGTGGCCGAGGTGGGCGGTTGCGCCGGGGTCGTGCTTCCCGAGCGCCGCTCGGCCGAGGTCACGCCGGCCGTGTGCCGCGCCTCGGCGGGAGCTGTCGAGCACCTCGCAGTGGCTCGCGTTCGCAATCTCGCGGACTGGCTCCGGTCGGCGAAGGAGCGCGAAGCGTGGGTGTACGGAGCGGCCGGCGACGCACGGGTCCCGTATCACCGCCCGGACTATCGCGGCCGGGTGGTCCTGGTGCTCGGCTCGGAGGGGAGGGGCCTGCGACAACGGGTTGCGGCCGAATGCGACGAGCTGGTGCATCTGCCCGCCCGCGGACACGTGAGCTCGCTGAACGTCTCCACCGCGGCCGCGGCGCTCGTGTACGGGATCTTGCATTTCCGAGCGGCTCTTGACAGGGCTCCATAACCCGGCAATACTCGCCGCCAGCAGATCAGGCTGAAGTCGAGCTTTAGAGGACGGCTTCAGAGAATCTGGCGCCAGGGGAGGTAGTGCGCCACCGAGCTTCAGGGGGCCAGTCATGGCCCGAGAGGAGCGTTCGATGGCAGCGTCCGCTACCCCCAGCACGGTTCGTCCGCGCCCGGCCGCACGCGCGAAATCTCACTCTGAAGTCGAGCTTGACGATCATTATCTGATCGCGCTCGCCAAGCAGGGGAAGAGGGATGCGTACGACCGGATCGTCCGCCGCTACCACGGATTCGTCCGCTTGAAGGCCTCGTCCTACTTCCTGATCGGCGGCGATCCGGACGACCTGATTCAGGAGGGGCTCGTCGGCCTGTACAAGGCCGTCCGCGACTACCGCTGGGACCGCGAGTCGAGCTTCCGCAACTTCGCGGAGCTCTGCATCACGCGGCAGATCATCACCGCCGTGAAGACGTCGACGCGGAACAAGCACACTCCTCTCAACGAGTACGTGAGCTTCTCCCAGACGCCGGCCGCGGGCGGCGGCGACGGCGACCCCACGCTCGACGAGCTGCTCCCGGGGCCGTCGGCGCACGATCCGGTCAACCAGGTGATCTCGTCCGAGGAGCTTCACAGCCTCGTGGCCTGCCTGTCGAGCGTGCTCTCCGAGCTCGAGAGCTCGGTCCTGTCGCTCTACCTCGACGGGCACAGCTACGAGGCGATCGCCGGCCGGCTCGAGTGCGACACCAAGACGGTCGACAACGCTCTGCAGCGCGTGAAGCGCAAGGTGGCCGCGCACCTTGCGTCGCGTCAGGTGCTGCTTTAGGCGCCGAGCCTGCGCTTTTCGGAGCCGAATCAGATCTTGCGCGCCTGGCGGTGTCCCTCGTAGACGGCCTCGTAGGTGCCGCGCGGCGCCGCGGCGTCGCCGATCAGCTCGCAGCTCAGCCCCCGCTCCTTGAGCAACGGATGGAGGGAGTTCTCGGAGGCGCGGGCGGTCACCATCACAACCCAGTCTCCCGGCAGCGAGCGCTCCTGCTCCGGATCATGGACGTTGTAGATGGTGAGCGAGCCGTCCTCGATCGAGCGGACGAAGTGGTCGGTCACCATCTCGACGCCGGAGCGGTAGAGCTTGGGGAGGATCCAGTCGAGGTAGACGTCGAGGATGGTGTCGAGGCCGACCATCGGCCAGCGCGTCAGCAGGGTCACCGAGGCGCCGGCGTCGGCGAGCGCCACAGCCGTCAGCGGTGCGACCACGCTGCATTCGTCGTCGAGCACGACGACCGAGCCGGTCGGCTCGCTCCGGCCGGTCACGACGTCCGTCCACGGCACGCAGTGCCCGTTCTCGTGCCCCGGCAGAGGCTCGGCCGTCCAGCCCTGGAAGCCGTCCCCGCGATAGCGCGAGCCCGTGGCCACGACCACGTGGTCGGGCGCCTCGGCTTCGAGCACCCCGTCGAGGGTCTCGGCCGTTACGGGTGACGAAAGCCGGATCTCGGCGCCGTTCTTCTGCGCCTGGTTCGCGAGCCACTCGCCGATGAGGCCGTATTCGGCGCGGCTGGGCAGGAGCGCCTGGAGGCGGGCGTGGCCGCCCGCTTGCTCCTCCGCCTCGAGCACGACCACGCCGTGGCCCCGGGCTGCGGCCACCCTGGCGAACTCGAGCCCGGCCGGACCGCCGCCGACCACGAGCACGCGCTTCGGGTCCGCGACCGTGGTCAGCGCGCCCCAGGTTCCCTCGCGTCCGATCTCCGGGTTGTAGACGCACTGCACCCGCCCGCCCCGGCTCACGCTCTTCCAGCAGAAGTTCGCGGCCACGCAGCGGCGGATGTCGTCCTCCCGCCCCTCCTGCGCCTTGAGGGCCCAGGCGGGATCCGTGAACAGCTGCCTGGCGAGGCAGATCGCATCGGCGTGCCCCTCCGCCAGCAGGTTCTCGGCCACGTCGGGGGTCGTGATCCGCCCGACCAGCAGCACCGGCTTCGACGACACGTCCCGTATCTCGTGCGCGTAACCCTTCTCCCACCCGGGCTCGAACTCCATCGGCGTGTGGATGAAGGCGTGGTGGACGCCCGCCGAGACGTCCACGTAGTCGATATCGGTCTGGCGCTCGAGGTCGGCGACGATTCCCTTGACGTCCTCCAGCTCGAGGTCGCCCGGCCAAAAGGAGGTCGAGTTGATGCGGTAGCCGAGGAACATCTCGTCGCCGATCGCGGCGCGGATCCGGTGGAGAGCCTCGACCGGGAAGCGCAGGCGGTTCTCGTACGAGCCTCCCCAGCGGTCCGTGCGCTTGTTGTAGAGCGGTGAGAGGAATTGCCACGGCAGGTAGCCGTGGCTCAGGTGGAACTCGACCCCGTCGAGGCCCGCCGCGGCGGCTCGGGCGGCGGCCGACGCGTAGGCGGAGAGGATCTCCTCGATCTCGTCCTCGTCGAGCTCCTTCGGGATCGAGCCGGCCGGGAACTCCCCGAGCGGCACCTGGCTCGGCGACACCGTGTACCAGGTGGCGTCGGGGTCGTAGGCGGGCTCCTGCTTGAACGTCGGGAAGCCGCGGACGCCCGAGTGCCAGAGCTGGATGGCTAGCTTGCAGCCCTCCTCGTGGCAGGCCTCGGCGATCCGGGACAGCGGCTCGATCTGGCGGTCGTCGAAGAGCTGCGGCATCAAGAGCGGCGCCATGATCGAGCTCCTGTGCACGTGGGTGGCGCCGATGATGATCAGCCCGACGCCGCCCTGGGCCCGCTCCCGGTAGTAGGCGGTCGCCATGTCGGTGAACAGGGCGTCCCAGGGATCCGACACGAAGCTGGGGCAGGTCGGCGGAAACACGACCCGGTTCTTGATGGTCGTGTTGCGGATCTGCCACTCGGAGAACAGGTGCGGATAGGGGGCCATGTTCCTCCAGCGTCCGGGTTTCCGATTGGCCCGGCAGCATATGCTCGCGGAGCTTCCTCAGGGGCGAGCTCGAGCTCGACCAGTGGGCACGCCGCGATGGCGGCCGCGGGACGCTCTCGCCGTAGGAGAGCCGGAGGTCGGACTCGAACCGACGGCCGGCGCATTACAAATGCGCTGCTCTGCCAACTGAGCTACTCCGGCCTTCGCCGCGAGTGTACGCCCGCCTCAGGCCTCCGTCGCGCCCACGGCCGCGCGCTCGATGTTCCCGTGCCCGTTCGAGGACACCGGCACCTGCTCGAGCGGCTCGAACTCCCCGGACCTGTTCAGCCGCCGTTCGAGCTCCGCCAGCACGACGCCGAACAGCAGGTGACGCCAGGCGCCCTGGGCGAAGGCGCGCCGGTTGCCGCCCAGGGGCTCGAGATCCGAGCGCGCCGGATGGTGGCGGTCCACCAGCCCGCCGAGCGGCCAGAACGCGATGTGCTCGCCGAGCGCCGCGCCGACTCCGGCGGCCAACGGAGGAGCCGGCACCAGCGGCCGCACGAGCGAGTAGGCGGCGCCGAACGCGGCGCCGTCGAGTAGGTGCATGCCGAGGCCGGCGGCCCGCCACCCAGAGCCGCGAGTAACGAACTTTCCGAGCAGCTCGACGTCGTCATAGCGGGACCCGAAGATCCGCTTGTCCAGCGGCTGCTGGGCGGCCCATAGTCCGGCGGCGGTCGCGCCCGCGGCGGCGCCGTTCAGTGTCCGGCGGAGCTCCATCTGGGCAGCGTAACGACCCGTAGGGACCCGGGTAGCTGTTCGGGATGCCGGGTCGACTCAAGTTGAAGCCGCGCCCGCTCGAGGTTTACCACGAGCGCACGCGCCGCCGGGGCGTGAATTCGCTCGTCTACTGGCCTGCGCGCTTGCTCATCAACCCTGCCGTGCTCATCTACTTCCGCGTGCGCCGCCTCGGCCGCGAGCACGTCCCGGACGGCGGGGTGATCCTTGCTTCCAACCACCGCAGCTTCCTCGACCCGTTCGTAATCGGCATTTGCATCCGGCGGCCGATCTACTTCGTCGCGAAGCGGGAGCTCTTCAAGAACCCGCTGGTCGGCTGGTTCCTCAATTGCATGGGCGCGTTTCCGGTGCGCCGCGGACAGTCCGACGAAGAGTCCGTGAAGACGGCGCGGCAGCTGCTCTCAGACGGCGAGGCCGTTGTCGTGTTCCCCGAGGGCACCCGCATCCTGAGCGGCTCGCTGGGGCGGCCCAAGCGCGGCGTGGGACGGTTGGCGCTGCAGAGCGGCGCGCCCGTCGTGCCGGTGGCGGTCACCGGCAGCGAGCACGCGCGGGACGGCTGGCGCATCAAGCCGGTGAGGGTGCACGTGCGCTGCGGGGCGCCGCTGACCTTCCCGAAGGTGGCGAACCCGTCGCCGTTCCTCGCCGGCGAGGTGACCGAGCGGATCTGGCCCTGCGTCGAGCTCCAGTGGGAATGGCTCGGCGGGCTGCCGCCGCTGCGCACGGCCGCGGTCGTCGGCGCGGGGAGCATGGGCACGGCTGTGGCGTCGGTGCTCGCGCGTGCGGGGCTCGAGGTACAGCTGGGCTGCCGCACCGGGGCCGAGGCCGACCTTCTGCGGGCCGTTGGGTCGAACGGCGCGCTCGACAAGGCGATCGAGGCGAGGACGGTCCCCGAGATCGAGCTCGCCGGAGTAGACCTCGTCGTGTTCGCGCTGCCGTGCGCGAGCCTGGTGGACGTCGTCGGCGAGCTCGGCGAGCGGGTGGGTGAGCGCGCGGCTGTGCTCGTCACCTCCGGGGGGCTCGTGCCGCCGCTCGGGACCACGCCCGCCGCGTACGTGGCCGAGCGTGTGCACGCTCGCGCCGTCGCCACGTTGGCGGGCCGCGTGGCGGGTTCCTCGGTGACGTTGGCGACGCGCAACGCCGACCTGCGGCGCCAGCTCGGCGACGTCCTCCGCGCCGGCGGCCTGACGGTGGACGCCACCGACGACGTGACGGGGACGGAGCTCGCGGCCTGCGCGACGAGCGCCGCGGCGCTGGCGTCATCGGCCGCTGGCCCGAGCGGGGCGAACGCCGCCGACGCTGCAGCGGCACGGATCCTCTGGGAGGTCCACGAGCTCGCGCTCGCCAGCGGCGGGCG
>DATDLN010000230.1:0-5913 GCA_036519295.1 Thermoleophilaceae bacterium | reverse complement strand
ACACGGCGCGGTGAGCCGCGCAAGCTGGTCAACGACGACAGAGGACGCACGACTTGACTCGAGTGAGTGGGTCGCCTGGGACTCGAACCCAGAACCAACGGATTAACAATCCCGCACCGGCTCTCACCGGCCGCCCTTCGGACGTTGCGGGCTGGACCATCTCTTCACCCTCGACTCGACGTTAGGGTGGGCGGCGTATGGCCTCTGAGGGCTCTCCGGTGTCCGGGTTGCCTGCTGATTGCCCAATCCCGAGGATTGTCACCGTCGCCGGTACCGCGGGCTCTAAGGGTGTTCCAGCAAACAGCCGCCGACCAACCAGTGGTTTCCCGACTGGCGCTCCTTTCCAAAGTCCGCTGCTCTGCCAATTGAGCTAACGACCCTGACTTCAAGTATGGCGGTTGCGATCGGGAGAGCCCCCGTGCTCAGGCGGCGGGAGCGCCGTCGCGTTCCCGATCCGCTGAGAGCACAGCGACCAGGAGGCCCGGGAAACGGCCTTCCAACTCCTCGTCACGGAGTGACAGCATCCGCTTCCGGCCGTCCGGGCGGGTGCGGACGACGCCCGCCTCGCGGAGCACTCTGAAGTGGTGGGAGAGGGTGGGCTTCGAGAGGCCGAGGTCGAACATGCCGCAGGTGCACTCATCGCCCTTGGCCAGCCAGCGCACGATCTCGAGCCGGGCCGGATCGCTGAGTGCGTGGAGGACGGCGGAGAGCTCCAGCTCGTCACATGATGGGTGGTGGGGCTCTCTCAATGGGAAGCCTCGGGCGACAACTCTAGCGACCGTTCGATGGATGTCGAAGCGGAGGTCGCATCGAGCTCAGTGGCGGAAGTGACGGCGGGCCGTGAACACCATGGCGACTCCGGCGGCGTCGCAGGCCTCGATCACCTCGGGATCGCGCTGCGAGCCGCCCGGCTGAATGATTGCGCGGATCCCGGCGTCCATGGCCAGCTGGGGCCCGTCGGCGAAGGGGAAGAACGCGTCCGACGCCATCACCGCGCCGTCGAGCTCGAGCTCGGCCGCGCGCGCCTTGTCGACCGCAATCCGCACCGAGTCCACCCGGCTCATCTGGCCTGCGCCGATACCCACCGTGCCCAGGCCGCGCGAAAGCACGATCGCGTTCGAGCGCACGTGCTTGCACACCCGCGTCGCGAACAGCAGCTCCCCCCACTCCTCTTCCGTCGGCTTGCGCCGAGTGGGCACGTGCATGTCTTCGCGAAGCTCCACGCTCGTGTCGCGGTCCTGAACCAGTAGGCCGCCGCGGACGCGCTTCATGTCTTGCCCGCCTACGGGCACGCGGCGCCGCTCCCGGTTCTCCAGGAGGCGAACGTTCGGCCTCTGCTCGAGCAGCTCGAGCGCGTCCTCGTCGAACCCGGGCGCGAACGCCAGCTCGACGAAGATCGAATGGAGGCGCTCCGCGAGCGCCCGGTCGACCGGTCGGTTGAAGCAGAAGACGCCCCCGAAGGCGCTCTGAGGGTCGGTGGCCAGCGCCTTCTCGAAGGCCTCCCCCGGGCTCACGCCGACGGCCGCACCACAGGGATTGTTGTGCTTGATGATCGCCACGGCGGGGAGCTCGAACTCCTCCACCAGCCGCCGACCCGCATCGAGGTCGAGCAGGTTGTTGAACGACAGCTCCTTGCCGTGGAGCTTCGAGACCATCGAAAGCAGATCCGTCCGCGCGCCGGCCTCGGCGTAGTAGGCGGCGCGCTGGTGCGGGTTCTCGCCGTACGTCAGGTCCAGCACCTTCTCGTACGAGCGCGTGTACTGCGGGGGAAGGTCGTCCTCGCGCTCGGAGAACCAGCGCGAGATCGCCGTGTCGTAGCGGGCCGTGTACGCGAACGCCTCCGTCGCCAGGCTTTCCCGGGTGCTGCTCGAGAGCCGGCCCTCGCTCCTGCGCAGCTCGTCGAGCACCGCGTCGTAGCTCTCGGGCGACACCACCACGGCTGTATACGGGTGGTTCTTCGCCGCCGCCCGGATCAGGGTCGGACCGCCGATGTCAATGTTCTCGATCACCTCCTCATCGGGCACACCCCGCCGCGAGGACACCTTCTCGAACGGGTAGAGGTTCACGCACACGAGGTCGATCGGCTCGATCCGGTGCTGGTTGAGGGTGTCGACGTGGTCGGGCTCCGAGCGGATCGCGAGCAGCCCGGCGTAGATGCGCGGGTTGAGCGTCTTCACCCGCCCATCGAGGATCTCCGGAAAGCCCGTGTAGTCCTCGACGGACCGCGCCCGGACGCCCTCCTCCGCCAGCTCGCGGGCCGTGCCGCCGGTCGAGACGATCGCGACCCCGAGTCCAGCCAGGCCGTGGGCGAAATCGATCAGCCCACGCTTGTCGGAGACGCTGAGGAGCGCCGTGCGGACCTGGACGTCCCCAGGGGCGGCGGTCTCGACCCCGTGGGGCGCGGTCTTAGACATCGTCCCGTTGGTCGACATCGCCGCGTTCTTCGACGTGGACGAGTCGCGGATTGCGCTCGTCGATCCGGACGCTGCCCTCCGCGATCAGGCGTACGGCACGCGGCAGCAACCGGTGCTCCACGGCGTGCGCGCGGTGCTCGATCTCGCCGATGTCCCGAGAATACGGAAGCGCGAAGCACTCCTGCAAGATGATCGGACCCGTATCGACTCCCTCGTCCACAAAGTGCACAGTTACGCCCATCACTTTCACTCCATAGTCGAACGCCTGCTCTATCGCGCGCACCCCCGGGAACGCGGGTAAGAGCGCGGGATGGACGTTGATCATCCGGCCGGCGAAGCGCCGGACGAGCCCCACATCGAGCAGCTCCATGAAGCCGGCGAGTACCACCAGCTCCACGGAACGCTCCTCGAGCCAGTCGCCGAGGGCCCGGTCGCGAGCGGCCCGGTCGGCATGTTCCGCAATCGGGAAGACCGCCGTCTCGACGCCGGCGCGCTCGGCGCGCGCGAGGCCGCCCGCCGCCGCAGTGCTCGATGCGACGGCGACGATCTCGATCCCGCCCCTGCCGTGCACAGTGTCGAGCAGCGCCTGGAGGTTCGTTCCCGCTCCGGAGATGAGGACTGCGACCCGCAGGCTCACGCGGCGACGCGCAGCACTGGATACGGCCCGCCGGTGGTCTCGAGGCGGCCCTCCTCGATCAGCTCGTCGACGCGGGAGAGAATGTCGGCCCGGCGCATGTGCGAGGACAACCCGTACGCCGGAAGTCCGTCGTAGGAGTTGCGCTGGATCTTCTTGTTGCGCGAGCCGTGCAGGATCTCTGCGCAGAGGACCCGGCCGACGGCGGGGCGGGCCGCGCCGGCGACCGCCAGGATCGCGTCGTCGAGGCTCTCGATCTCGCGTGGATTGGGCGGCGGCGCCTCGAGCCGAAGCGAGGAGTCGCAGGCGTCGCAGCAGCCTCCCGGAGATGCCCGAGTCGGCGGCGTCCCAACCCCGCGATCGAGCAGCGAGCGGTCTCCGAAGTGGCGCAGGATCGCCTCGCGGCGGCAGGCCTCCCTCTCGACGTAGGCCCAGATCTCCCGATACTGGCGCCAGCGCGCCCGGGCCGCCTCCTCAACCGAGGCGCGGCAGAGCGCCGCCGCGCGCCGGTCGAAGCGACCCAGCACCGTCCCAGCCACCCGGTCGGGCGCCGACGGCGACGGCGACACAACGCGCGCGCGCGTGAGATGGCCGATCAAGGCCCGTAGTCGATCCCCCTCGCCGCCCAGGTCCCGGGTGAGCTGGGCGGCGTCCAGCAGGTAGCGGCCATCCCCGTCGGCGGCGGCTGCGAACCGGTCGGCGAGCCAGCCCGGCAGGCCCTCGTCGATCTCGTCGCGCTTGATGAAGTGCACGTGCAGAGCCTTGTCGCGATTTTCGGCGAGGAGCACCGCGCGGGCGGGGCCCCCGTCGCGGCCCGCGCGGCCCGCCTCCTGGTAACAGGCCTCGAGCGACGCCGGCACGCTGGCGTGCAGGACGGTGCGCACGTTCGCCTTGTCGACCCCCATTCCGAACGCGTTCGTCGCGCAGATGACGCGGATCTCGTCGGCCAGGAAGCGCCGCTGGACCCGCGCGCGCTCCGCGCGGTCGAGTCCGGCGTGGTACGCCTCCGCCTCCTCGCCGAGGGCGCCGCTCAGGTCCGCGGCCAGTTCCTCCGCGCCCGCGCGGGTGCCCGCGTACACGATCGCGGGCAGCGCGTCGTCGGCGCGGAGGGCCTCCGCGACGAGGGTACGCTTCTCGTGCGGCGCCGGGCGAGCGACGGTGAAGGAGATGTTCGGCCGGTCGAAGCCGGTGGCCACCCGCAGCGGGTCGCGCAACCCGAGACGGCGGGCCACGTCCGCAGCCACCCGCGGCGTAGCGGTGGCGGTGGACGCGACGATCGCCGTGGCTCCAAGCGCCCGCGCAGCGTCGGCCAGGCGGAAGTAGTCGGGGCGGAAGTCGTGTCCCCACTGTGAGACGCAGTGCGCCTCGTCGACAACGAACAGCCCCACCCGCGCGCCGGACATCCGCTCCAGAAAGCCGGGAGCGGCGAAGCGCTCCGGCGCGACGTACAGGAGCTGCAGCTTGCCTGCCGCCGCGCGGCGCAGCGCCTCGGCGTTGGCGCCCGCGTCCTGCTGCGCGTTCACCAGCGCCACTCGTCCGCCGAGGCCCCGCGCGGCGAGCGCCTCGACCTGGTCCTGCATCAAGGCGACCAGCGGCGAGACGACGACTGTGACGTCGTCCCGCAACAGTGCCGGCAGCTGATAGCAGAGCGACTTGCCCGACCCGGTGGGCATGACGACCATAACGTCCCGTCCCGCCAGCGCCGCCTCACACGCCTCGAGCTGGCCGGGCCGGAAGCGGGCGAAGCCGAAGTGCTCGTGCAGCGGGCGGGTGAGGTCCATAGCGGAACGCCACCCTAGCGCCGGCCCCGGAGGGAGGCGGGAAAGCGTTACACCGGCGTCGCCCAGCGCGCTAAGTCTTTACGACCGCGAGCTCCTCGAGCGCGAACTTCCCGTTGGCCGAGTCGGTCCGCTCGAGCGGGTAGTGGCCGGAGAAGCAGGCGTCGCAATGCGTTTCGCGGGTGGAGCGGATGGCCTCGTATACGCCGTCGAGCGAGAGGTAGGCGAGCGAGTCGCAGTCCAGTTCGCGTGCGATCTCCTCCACGGTGCGGTCGTGCGCCACCATCTCCTGCGTCGTCGACATGTCGATCCCGTAGTGGCAGGGGTGCCGGATC
Organism: Thermoleophilaceae bacterium; assembly: GCA_036519295.1. Lineage (GTDB taxonomy): Bacteria > Actinomycetota > Thermoleophilia > Solirubrobacterales > Thermoleophilaceae > JACVRW01. The sequence continues at coordinate 752 of DATDLN010000230.1, read as the reverse complement.
GGCGGCGCCGAGATCCGCATGTGGATCTCGAGCGCGGCGGCGTCGCGCAGCATCTTCACGATCTGGCGCGTGGTGTTGCCCCGCACGATCGAGTCGTCGACGACCACCAGCCGCTTGCCGGCCACCACCTCGCGCAGCGGGTTGAACTTCATTCGAAGGCCGTGCTTGCGCAGCTCCTGTCCGGGCTGGATGAAGGTGCGCGCGACGTAGCGGTTCTTGATCAGCCCGTCGTCACGGGGGATCCCCGAGGCCTTCGAGTAGCCGGCCGCCGCCGGGTTCCCCGAGTCGGGGACCGCGATCACGACATCGGCGTCCACGGGCGCCTCGCGCCACAGGATCTCGCCCATCTTGCGGCGTGATACCTGCGTGCGGTTGCCCTCGAGGATCGAGTCCGGGCGGGCGAAGTAGATGTGCTCGAACACGCAGAACGCGCGCCGGGGCGACTCAACGACCTGGCTCGTCCGGAGCCCGTCATGGTCCACCAGGACCATCTCTCCCGGCTCAACCTCCCGCTCCAGCTCGGCGCCGATGATGTCGAAGGCGCAGCTCTCGGAGGCGATGCAGTGATCGCCGCCCAGCAGGCCGAGCGCCAGCGGCCGCAACCCGGCCGGGTCGCGGAACGCCACGACCGCGTCCTTCGTCATCACCACGGTCGAGAAGGCGCCCTCGAGACGCGGCATCACGTCGGCCACCGCCTCCTCGATCCGGTGGGACTCGTGCGTGGAGAGCAGCGCCGCGATGATCTCCGAGTC
>DATDLN010000229.1:0-14149 GCA_036519295.1 Thermoleophilaceae bacterium | reverse complement strand
TGTCGCGAATGTTCTGGCCCCACCTGGCCGGATCACGCGCTAGGCGTGGTTGCGGCTCGCCGGCATGCCAGAAGCCCGGTGAGATGACGTACGAGTCGCGGTGAACCTGAGCGGCGCTCGTGGGCCCGTATTGGTGCGAGGCGTGGCTCAGGCGCGCGGAGCCCGAGATTGCGAGCCGCCGGCGCGCAATGCTCAGCTGAGTCGGTACTGTCCGAACCGCTCCGCGTGCTTAGCCCTTCGTCCTGCATGCCGCAGCAGTCGACGCTGGCTCAACCGTCGAACTGCCAGCAGTGACTGATGTTCAACGTCCTGCGCGGCTAGATCTAACGAGCGAGCCTCATACCGCCGAGCGGCGGGACGAAGCCGCTTCGCGGCTTTGGGTGTGAGTGTCGCTCGAGGTTGATTTCATCGCTGCGAGCGCGATCTTCGGGACGAGGGGGGGCCCCGGGAGCTCCCCTTCTTGTTGGTGGCCAGGCAGCCTCCGTCGAGTGTGACGTTGCCGTCTGTTGAGCCCCTTTGGGGCTGCGATCCGAGGATCGCCAAGGAGGCGCCATGGCCACCATCGCAAGCCTACTGCGCGACCACGTGACGCTGCGGGTGCGCTCCGTCGATCGCCTGTTCCTGCAGGGCTATGTGCCGAGGCTGATGTGCGAGGGCCAGGTGGTCCGCTTCCTGCTCGATCGCGCCTATCCGATCCCCTCGCCGGCGCTGCTGGGCAGGATCGGCCGCGCCTACGTCAAGCAGATCGAGCGCTTCGCGGTGGAGCACGACGTGCCGCTGGTGCGCTTCGGGAAGGGCGAGTCGAAGGAGGACGCCGTCCGTCCCTACTTCGAGCGGGCCGAGCGCGAGGGCCGCTTCGGGGTGGTGCTGGTCGGCGTCGCCCAGGAGAAGACCTCGGCCTGGCGGGGCTGGCGCGACGGCGGGTCGGACGGCCACCCGCACTTCTGCTTCGGCCGCCAGTCGGTGTTCGTCAACCACTACTACTTCTACCTGCGCGACCCGGACTGGGGCCCCGCCTTCCTGAAGACCTGCGCCTACGCGCCGTTCCCGGTGTGGGTCTACCTCAACGGCCACGAGTGGGCCAAGCGCCAGGCCGAGCGGCAGGGCGTCTGCTTCGAGGCGCTCGACAATGGTTTCCGCTCGACCGGCGACGCCGCGGCGCTGGCCGCGATCACTAGCCGGCTCTCGGCGCGCGACGTCGAGCGCTTCTTCCGCCGCTGGCAGGCCAGGTTGCCCTCGCCGTTCAGCGCCGAGGATCGACGCCGCGGCTACCGCCACGAGCTCGCCTTCCGCCAGCTCGAGCTCTCCGACACCAGGGTCTTCGACCGCCCCCAGACCGGCAGGGCCTGGTTCGAGCAGACGATCCGCGACCAGCTCACGCTCGGCCGTCCCGACCAGGTCGCGGTCGTCTTCGGCCGCAGGGTCAGCACCAAGACGCCGGGACGTTTCCTCACCCGCGTGATCAACCGCGGCGTCGAGCCGGCGATCCAGGTCCACTACCGCGCCTCGAAGGTCAAGCAGTACTTCAAGGAGGGCCGCGCGCTGCGCACCGAAACCACCGTCAACGACACCTACGACTTCGGCATCGGCCGCCGGCTCACCGACGAGAACTGGGACGCGCTCGTCCAGATCGGCCACCAGATCAACGAACGCCTGCTCGGAGCCCAGCTGGAGGCGTGCCAGTGCGCGCCCGACGCACAGACGCTCGAACGCGTCGTGCTGCCCTCCACAGAAGAGGGCCTACCGGCTCCCGGCCTGCGTTTCGGCGACCCCAGGGTGATGGCACTGCTCTCGGCGCTGTGCTCGTTCACCCACCTCATCGACGGACTCACAAACCGCTCGCTGCGCGCGCTCGTCGCCGGCCTCATCCCCGGCTACAGCGCCCGCCAGACGACCTACGACCTGCGCCGGCTGCGGCGCAAGGGCCTGATCCGCCGCATCCCCCACACCCAGCGCTACGAGCTCACAGGCGAGGGTCGGCGGCTGGCCGTCTTCTTCACGAAGACCTACACCCGGATCTTGACGCCCGGGCTCGCCGAACTCGACCCCTCACTGCCCGGCCCGGTCGCACAGCGGACACCGCTCGGGCGACCCTGGCGCGAGTTCGAACAAGCCCTCGACAGGCGCATCGCCGACGCCGCCATCGCGGCCTGAAAAGATGACTCGTCCGTGACCGTTGGGACGACCAAGCGGAGCTAGAAGCGGCAGTGGACCCCCACCCGCTCCGTCTGGGGCATCGGATGTACCGCAACTGGACTGCGTGCCCCAACAGGTGTACGGTCGGGTCACCCCGGCCTTAAGGAGCCTCATGGACTCGCCGCGGTTCTCTCGCGACCAGCTCGCTTTCCTGATCGGGGTGCCGCTCGCCTGGGCGGTGCTGCTGCTCTTCCATCCCACCGGGGAAGGCGAGGCCATCGCCTACGCGGATGTGCAAGACCAGGTCACGCGCTGGCTGGTCGTCCACCTCGGCATGCTGGTCTTCATCCCACTGATGGCAGGGGCGGTCTACCTGCTCGTGCGCGGCATCGAGAGCACCGCGGCCCGGGTCTGCCGGATCGCGCTCGTGCTCTTCGTCGTGTTCTACGGCGCTTGGGAGGCGCTGGTGGGCATCGGCACGGGCATCCTCGTCGACGACATAAACGGGCTTGCGGCGAGCGACAAGGCGGCGGCGGCCCCGCTGGTCGAAGAGTTCAACGACAACGTCCTCATCCGGGCCTTCGGTGTCCTCGGCAGCGTCGGCAGCGTCGCATTCATAATCGCCGCGATCGCCGCCGGCGTTGCCCTACGCCGCGAAGCCGCCGCGCCCCTCGCCGTCCCGATCTTGCTCGCACTATCGGGGTTCCTCATCACCGCGCACCCGCCGCCCTACGGACCGACCGGCCTGGTCCTCTTCATGGCGGCGGTCTTGCTCTTCGTGCGAAGCCAAGCGGCCGCGCGAGCACCCGCTCGGCTGGCACAGCCGGGTCCGGCGTAGCCGCCCCGCTGCGACGCGGCGGGTCGGCGGTTACTGTCTGACAATGATTCGCTTTGCTGCATTCGCTGCGTTGGTGGCCGCGCTCGTAACCGCTTCTTTCGTGTGGGCGGACGACAGGCCGGGCGGGAATCCGAGCGGTGGCGCCGTCACCGTCGGCAAGGGCTCGATCACCACACGGGGCATACGCGACGGGACGATCCAGCTGCGCGACCTCCATGGGCCACTGCGCCGGTTGGTCAAGAAGCCGGGTCCCCGCGGTGAGGACGGCCAGGACGGCCAGGACGGCTTCGACGGCGCGGACGGCTTCGACGGCGTGGACGGGCTGGATGGGCAGGACGGGGTATCGGGGTACGCGGCGGTCAACCAGAAGGTCGCCGGCCCCGAGGGCGCCACTACGCCGGTCACGGCCGAGGTCGACTGCCCCTCGGGAACGTCCGTGCTTGGTGGTGGAGCCGTGCCCACGTCAGACGATCCCGCCGCGACATTCGATGTCGTCGAGACGAGACCCCAGGACGATAACTCGGGCTGGCGGGTGAGCGCTGTGCGGGCGGGCAGCGCGGCCGCCTGGACACTGGAGGTCCGGGCGTTCTGCGCGGACGTCACACCGTAGCGTCGCCGTCAGCGACCCGGCCCAAGACACGGGCGGCTGAGGCGGCCGCCGGGAGCCCCCGCTGCCCGCGCGGGGGCTACAGTCAGCTGCGATGAGCATCCCTCCGATCGCCCGAGCGCTCCCGGACAACCTCGCCGACATCGTCGGCAACACGCCGATGGTCAGGCTCACGCGCGTCGCGCCCGACTGCGGCGCGGAGCTGATCGGGAAGCTCGAGGCCTACAACCCGGCCGGCAGCGTCAAGGACCGGATCGGCGTGGCGATGATCGACGCTGCCGAGGCCGAGGGGCGCATCCAGCCGGGTCGAAACACGATCGTCGAGCCCACGTCCGGCAATACCGGTATCGCGCTCGCATTCGTGTGCGCGGCCAAGGGCTACGAGGTTGTGCTGACGATGCCCCAGGGCATGAGCCGCGAACGCGAGAAGCTCCTGAGTCTCTACGGCGCGGAGGTGGTGTGGGTGGAGTCGATGGGCGGCATGACCGAGGCGGTGGAGGCGGCACGGCGGATCTGCCGTGAACGCGGCAACTGCTATGTGCCGAACCAGTTCTCGAACCCCGCGAACCCCGAGATCCACCGCCGTACGACCGCGGAGGAGATCTGGCGCGACACGGATGGGAAGGTCGACGTGCTGGTCGCCGGAGTGGGCACCGGCGGGACCATCACGGGCTGCGGGGAGAGGCTGAAGGACCGCGGCCTCGATCTGCACGTGGTCGCTGTCGAGCCGCGGAGCTCGCCGGTGCTCTCGGGCGGGCTCCCGGGGCCCCACAAGATCGACGGCATCGGGGCGGGCTTCGTGCCCGAGGTGCTGAACCGCGAGATCATCGACGAGATCCTCCCCGTGGACGACGGGGACGCGATAGAAACCGCCCGCCTCTGCGCTCGCCGGGAGGGGATCAACGCCGGGATTTCGGCGGGAGCGGCGGTGTGGGCGGCCGTACGGGTGGGCTCGCGTGCCGAGATGCGGGGCAAGCGAGTGGTCGCGATCATGCCCGACTCCGGCGAGCGCTACATCAGCACGCCATTCTTCGCACCATGATCGGCCTCGGAACCTTCGCGCGCGTCGCCCGCGAGCTGCGGGAGGACCTCACCGCGGCCCAGGAGCGCGACCCGGCCGCCCGCAGTGTGCGGCGGGTCGAGATGCTCCTGACCTACGGCGGCGTGCAGGCGCTGCTCTCGCACCGGATCACGCACGCCCTGTACGAGTCCGGCGTACCGCTCGCGCCCCGCGTCCTGGCCAACGTGACCAAGATCGCGACCGGCATCGAGATCCACCCCGCCGCGAGAATCGGGCGCGGACTGTTCATGGACCACGGCTCGGGCATCGTGATCGGCGAGACGGCCGAGGTGGGCGACCGCGTGACGATGTACCAGGGCGTGACCCTCGGCGGCACCGGCTTCGCGCGCGGAAAGCGCCACCCGACCGTCGGCAACGAGGTGATGATCGGCGCCGGCTCGAAGCTGCTGGGCCCCATCGAGATCGGCGACCGCTCGAAGGTGGGCGCCAACTCGGTGGTCATCCACGACGTTCCGCCCAACTCCACGGTGGTCGGGAATCCCGGGCACCCGGTACGCGTCGACGGAAAGAAGCCCGACAGCCCCGACGCCGACTGGCTTCACCTGCCCGATCCAGTTGCGGACGCAATCAGCGGGCTCGCCAACCGCCTCACGGAGCTCGAGGAGCTCGTGGCGGAGCTGAGCGGGCGGAAGCCTGAGGGTGACGTTCGTCCGCTCCGGCGCCGCGGCGGGCCGGACTCGGCCGGCGGCTAGGAGCGGGTCGAACGACGCCTCCGTGCGCTGGAGCCTGTGCTGGCGTCCTGCACGCTCCGCGCGTCATGCGTGACGTGAGGTCCGAGCCACAAGCTCGGCCGCCGTGAAAACCGAAATCCCGATTCCGACCGAGGTGTCGATCAGGCCCCGCTCACGGCAGGACGAGGGTACGCGGCGTGGCGTCCTGCTGAAGGGCAGCGTCCAGGTCGTCCCGGAACTGGGTGGCGTCGATTCGCGGCGCGTCGGTGGACCCGGCGAGCGCAGCGTCGGTGGCGACGAAGCGCCGCGGAGTTGGTCGCATGCTGTTGCGCAGCTCACACTGGTTGATCCGTCTCGCCACGCGGTGGTTGTAGCACGCTCCTACAAGCGCAGCCACGGAACCCGGCGCGATCGTGGCGCCGGCGGGCCCGAGGTGATCGCGCTCAGGGGATCAGTCCAGCTTGAGGCGGCCGGCAAGTGCAGGGTCGAGGTCGATCCGCCGCGGAGCGGCCGCGAACTGGAGCCGCGAAACCGCCATGCCGCTGATGCCGAGGTCGGCCAGCAGCTCCAAGATGTCGGAGTTCTCCACGAGGTCCAAAAGCCTCGACGTCGCCGACTGGTCGAGTTCAACTGCGAAGGGGCCTCGCGGGGTCGCCTCCCATCGCTCTAGGCCGTCCCCTGCGTCGAACTCGGCAAACGGCGTCACTCGCACGAACACAACCTCCCCGGTCCGCCCGCGTGCCAGATCGGCCCGTTGCTCTGGCGACAGGCGCATTCCGTGTCGGCCTACTTGCTCGAGCACCGCAGCCTCGTGGTTCGGATGCTCGTCGAGGAACACGCCGGTAGCGAGGATGCGGAGCTGTTTACTCAAAGGGCCGACTCAGCCTGCTTTGCGGAGAGTGGGTGCCCCGTCCCACTGTTGCTGCGCAACGGCGATGCGGGACAGTTGCACGCTGGCACGACCGGCGTCCGCTAGCGTCGTTCGCGTTGAGCAACGCCGACGGAGAACCTCGCGCGCGCCTCGTCAAGCGGATCGTCCGCCTGTTTCGGCCCTACCGGGGCCGCACTGCGCTGATTCTCGTGTCGATCCTGGTCACGTCGGGGTTGGGCATCGTGAACCCGCTGCTCATCCAGGTCGTGTTCGACGATGCGCTGTTCGTTCAGGGGGGACCCAATCTCGGTCTCCTCTACACGCTGATCGCGATCATGGTCGCCATCCCCATCGTCTCGGGGCTGCTGGGCGTCGGTCAGACGTACATGACGAACATCGTCGGCAACCGGGTGATGCAGGACCTGCGCGATCGCCTGTACGCGCACCTTCAGTCGATGCCGCTGGCGTTCTTCACCGGCACGAGGACCGGGGAGATCCAATCACGGCTCGCGAACGACGTGGGCGGCGTCCAAACGGTGGTCACGAGCACGGCGTCCTCGATCCTCTCGAACGTCGTGACCGTGTCAAGCAGTCTCGTGGCGATGGCCGTTCTCTCCTGGCAGCTGACGATCGTCTCGCTGATTCTCGTGCCGCTGTTCGTCTTCCTGACCTGGCGGGTCGGGCGCGCCCGGCGCGCGGTCACCGCCGAGACGCAGGAGTCGATGGCGGAGATGAGCGCGATCACGCAGGAGACGCTCTCGGTGTCGGGGATTCTGCTGTCCAAGGTCTTCGAACGGCGGGCCGACGAGATCGAGCGCTACCGGCGCGCCAACGAGCGGCTGGCCGGTCTGCAGGTACGGCAGCAGATGACCGGCCAGGGGTTCTTTGCCCTCGTCCAGGCCTTCTTCGGGATCACCCCGGCAATCATCTACCTCGTCGCGGGGCTCACCCTCGAGGGCGGCAGCGGAGCGGCGATCAGCGCCGGCACGATCGTGGCGTTCACGACGCTCCAGACGCGGCTCTTCTTCCCGATCGTCCAGCTGCTCAGGGTGTCGGTTGAGATCCAGTCCTCACTCGCGTTGTTCGAGCGCGTGTTCGAGTACCTGGACCTCGAGTCCGACATCGTGGACGCGCCGGACGCGTTGCGGCTCGATCCGCGTTCCGTCAAGGGCGAGGTGGCGCTGCGCGACGTCATCTTCGAGTATCCGGAGAGCTCGCCGCTCGCGGCGGCGGCGGCAGCCTCGACCGACGGCGCGGACGGACGGCCTCGCCGGCGCGCGCTCGACCGGCTCTCGCTGACGATCGAGCCCGGACAGCTGGCTGCGCTGGTCGGTCCGAGCGGCGCGGGAAAGACCACCGTCTCCTACCTCATCCCGCGTCTCTATGACCCCACATCCGGGACGGTGGAGATCGACGGCCTCGACGTGCGCCGGATCCGGCTGGCGTCGCTGGCGGAGATCGTGGGCGTCGTGACGCAGGAGACGTACCTCTTCCACGCGAGCGTGCGCGACAACCTCCTCTACGCCAAGCGCGACGCCTCCGAGGAGGAGCTGGAGGCGGCGGCGCGGGCGGCGCTGATCCACGACCGCATCGTCGAGCTCGACGACGGCTACGACACCCTCGTCGGGGAGCGCGGCTACCGCCTGTCCGGAGGGGAGAAGCAGCGCATCGCGATCGCGCGGGTGGTCCTCAAAGACCCGCGCGTGCTCATCCTGGACGAGGCCACGTCGGCGCTCGATACCACGAGCGAGCGCCTCGTCCAGGCCGCCTTCGAGCCGCTCATGGAGGGCAGGACGACGCTCGCCATCGCACACCGGCTGTCGACGATCTTCGCCGCCGACGTCATCTTCGTCCTCGATCGGGGACGTCTCCTCGAGCGCGGCACACACGCCGAGCTGCTCGCGCGTGGCGGCCTTTACGCGCAGCTCTACCACGAACAGTTCCAGGACGGCCTGGTCGAGGCGTCCTGCGCCGACGGGGTCGTGCTCTCGAACGGCGGCGTCGTCCACACCGGCCAGGCAGCGTGAGTCAGTAGAAAACCGTTCGCGTGCGGTGGCGCGGAATCGCCTTATACCGCGGCGCCTGCCCACGGTTCCAGAGCCACATGTCGAGGATGCGGGGCGGCGTGCCGGTGCGCTCGGCGATCAGCTCGCAGGCGTACAGGGCGCAGGCCCGTATCTCGCTTTCCTCCCCGCCCGGGGGAAGGAGCTCGCCCGCGTCGATGTGCGCGGCCAGGCGTTCGTCGTAGCGGAGGACGCCGTCGACCCGGAGGACGTGGGGTACGAGATTGTCCGCGAAGATCGTGAGCCGGTCGAGATCATGGAAAGCGGCCACGCCGGCCAACGCGAGGTCGTTCGACGCAATCTGCGCCCGCTTCCAGAAGCCGAGGTCGTCGAAGAAGGGCATGCCGGCGGCGAGTGTCTCGGCCAGTCGCTCGGCGGAGCCGCCCGTCTCGTCGACCACGTCGAGCGCCGTGCGGTCCTCGAGGAACAGGCCGAGGTCACGCAGCGCCTGGGCGTAGAGCTCCATCAGCTCGTGGCCGGGCTCCTGACCGAGCACCCTCGCAACGGTGGCCCCGTCGAGGTGTCGCAGCTCGGCCGGCGACCAGGCCCCGTGCTCGCGCCACCGATCGGCGAGCGACCAGGCGACCGTGAAGTAGCCCGAGCAGCCCGGGCGCTTGCGCAGCGTCGGGAACCAGCCCGAGCCGAAGTTGATCGCGTCGAGGGTGAGCATGTAGGAGGCCACGTCCTCGGTGCTCCCCTCGAGGTAGTGGCGCTCGGGGTCGAGCTCCGACTGCGGCGCCTCCCCAACGTCGCCGAGGCGCTCCAGGTCGATCTGCACCCAGCGCGCATTCGCCGCGAGCTCGGCGCAGTGGGTTCGGACCTCGTCTAGCAGCCCCACGAGCGGCCAGGCTACGGAAGGGGCCCGCCGCCGGCGCAACTATCCTCGCCAGGGTGAGCGCACCGACCGCGACAGAGGCGCTGCTCGAGGGCCTCAACGAGCCTCAGCGCGAAGCCGTGCTGCACGGCGAGGGCCCGCTGCTGATCCTCGCCGGCGCCGGTTCGGGCAAGACGCGGGTGCTCACCCACCGCATCGCACACCTGGTGGGAAGCGGCGCCGCCCGCCCCGGGGAGATCCTCGCGATCACCTTCACGAACAAGGCGGCGGGGGAGATGCGCGAGCGGGTGGAGGCGCTCGTGGGCGGGCGCGCCCGCGCGATGTGGGTCATGACGTTCCACTCGGCCTGCGCACGCATGCTGCGCTCGGACGCCCAAAGACTCGGCTACACCCGCGGGTTCACGATCTACGACGAGCAGGACTCGCTTCGGCTCGTGAAGGCGTGCATCGACGAGCTGGACGTCGACTCCAAGCGCTTCGCGCCGCGCGGCATCCGGCGCCAGATCTCGGACGCCAAGAACCAGCTGCTCGACGCCGAGGCCTACCGGCTGAAGGTCTCGAGCTTCTTCGAGCAGACCGCCGCCGACGTCTACGAGCTCTACGAAAAGCGCGTCCACGCCGCAAACGCGATGGACTTCGACGACCTCCTGTTCCGCTGCGTGAACCTCTTCGAGCTGTTCGAGGAGATCCGCGACCGCTACCGGCGGTCGTTCCGGCACGTGCTCGTGGACGAGTACCAGGACACGAACCGGGCGCAGTACCGCTGGCTGCAGCTGCTGACCGAGGAGCACCGGAACCTCGCCGTCGTCGGCGACGACGACCAGAGCATCTACCGCTTCCGCGGCGCGGATATTCGAAATATTTTGGAATTCGAAAGAGATTTCCCGGACGCCGAGGTCATCAAGCTCGAGCAGAACTACCGCTCGACGCAGACGATTCTCAACGCGGCCAACTCCGTGATCGCGAACAACCGCTCGCGCAAGGCGAAGTCGCTCTGGAGCGAGCTCGGCGAGGGCGATCCGGTGCACGTGCGCGAGCTCGAGGACGAGCACGCCGAGGCGCGCTTCGTGGTATCCGAGATCGAGCGGCTGGTGGACGAGGGGGGCTCGCGAGACGACATGGCGGTCTTCTACCGGACCCACGCCCAGGCGCGGGTGCTCGAGGACATGCTCGTGCGCTACGGCGTCTCGTACCAGGTGCTCGGCGGCCCCCGCTTCTACGAGCGCGCCGAGGTGAAGGACGCCCTTGCATACCTCACCCTGCTCGTGAACCCGGCCGACACGGTGGCGTTCGCCCGGGTCGTCAACTCGCCGCGCCGCGGGATCGGCGCGACCTCTCAGGGCCGGATCGTGGGGTACGCCAACACGGTCGGCGAGCCGGTGTGGGACGTTGCGGCAGCGCCCGACTCCGTGCCGGCGCTGGCGTCGGCGGCGGTGAAGGCGGTGGGCCGCTTCATGTCGGTGATGGAGCGGCTCCGCGAGCGGGCTGAGGGCGGCGCCGGCGTCGGCGACCTCCTCGAGGAGCTGCTCGAGGAGACCGGCTACACGGAGGCGCTCCGCGCCGAGCGCACGATCGAGGCGCAGGGGCGGCTGGAGAACCTCGAGGAGCTGGTGGGGGTGGGACGCGAGTACGACGCCACGGCGGACGAAGGCTCGCTGGAGGAGTTCCTCCAGCAGATCGCGCTCTTCTCGGAGCAGGACAACCTGCGGGACGAGCAGGGCCTCCTGACCCTGATGACGCTCCACAATGCCAAGGGCCTCGAGTTCGACACCGTCTTCATCATCGGACTCGAGGACGGAGTCTTCCCGCACATGCGCGCGATCGAGGCGGGCGACGTGGAGGAGGAGCGGCGGCTCTGCTACGTGGGGATAACTCGTGCGCAGCGCGAGCTCTGCCTCACGCACGCCCGCTCGCGCAGCCTGTTCGGCGGCCGCGACTGGAACTTGCGCAGCCGCTTCATCGACGAGATCCCGCTGGAGTTCACCGACCGCGACGAGAAGGCGCCCACCGGCCCGGATGCGGCGGCCAGGTGGGGCGGGGGAGCGGCGGTCCCGGAGCCGGCCCGTGCGGGCGCATCGTTCGCTCTCGGCGAGGACGTGGTGCACGCGAACTTCGGCGACGGGGTCGTAACGGGGGTCGAGCCCGGAGGACTCGTGGTGGTGCGCTTCGCCGCCGACGGCAGCGAGCGCAAGCTGATGGCCGACTACGCGCCGTTGAAGAGACGGTGAGCGCCCAGATCATCGACGGGAAGGCCGTGGCCGCACGCGTACGCGAGCGGGTGCGGAGCGAGGTCGAGGCGATGAACAGGAAGCCCGGTCTCGCCACGATCCTCGTCGGCGACGATCCCGCCTCCGCCGTCTACGTCCGCATGAAGCGTGAAGACTCGGCCGAGGTGGGGATCGAGTCCTTCCATCACGAGCCTGGCGGCGACGTCTCGGCGGATGCGCTCGCCGCGCTGATCCGCTCCCTTAACGCCGACGAGAGCGTGAACGGCATCCTGCTCCAGCTGCCGCTCCCAGGTCATCTCGACCAGGACGAGTTCATCTCGCTGATCGATCCGTCCAAGGATGTGGACGGGCTCACGTCGCTGAACGCGGGGCTTCTGATGCAGGGGCGCGAGGAGGCGATGGTGCCCTGCACGCCGGCGGGAGTGATGGAGCTGCTGGCGGAGGCCGACGTGGAGCTCGAGGGCGCGCGGGCGGTCCTGGTCGGCCGGTCGATCCTGGTCGGCAAGCCGCTCGCCCAGCTGCTGCTTGCCGGGAACGCCACCGTGACCCATTGCCACTCCCGCACCCGCGACCTGCGCGCGGTCTGCCGGGAGGGCGACGTCCTCATCGCCGCGGTGGGCTCGCCCCGGCTGGTGACCGCCGACATGGTGGGCGAGGGGGCGGTGGTGATCGACGTGGGCACCAACCGCACCGACGACGGCCTAGTGGGCGACGTGGACTTCGAGGCCGTCAGGGCGCGAGCGCGCGCGATCACGCCGGTGCCCGGCGGAGTCGGCCCGATGACGCGCGCCATGCTGCTGGTCAACACGTTGCGCGCGGCCAAGCGCTAGCCCAGGCGGCCCCCCGCATATCGTTGGGCTCCAGGCCGGTCGGCTCCGCCGGCGCCCGGTCCGCGATGCCCCGTCTGGGTGACTCGGACCTGCGTAACGTCTCAAACGTCGCCGTCGGCGGCGACCGTGGGAGCTTGTCACGGTCTAGCGGTCAAAACTTCCCGCGTTCGCGCCGAGGACGGCGCGACCGGAGGTTTTGGAGGGGGCGCGGGCTATCCGGGCAGCACCAGCTCCGCGAGGTTCTGGATCGAACGCGGATCGACGTCGTAGCGCTGCTCGTACTTCTTGGCCGCGTCCTCGTCGACGAGCGCCAGAACGAGCTCCTCGCGGGACGACCCCGCCTTGCACGCCAGCTGGTCGAGGGCGACCAGGGCGGCGTCCTGGAGAACGCCGGTCAGGCCTCCGGTCTTGGGGAGATCTCGGTCTTGGCAGGGATCCTGGATCTGCACAGGTTCGGGGCGATCCTGGTCGGCGGCCAACGCGTAGCCCGCCGGGGCGAGCAGCGCCACCACCGCGAAGCCTCCGGCGAGTGCGGGGCGCCTCACCGCGGTCCACGGCGCCAGCGCCGGCGCCGCCAGCAGAGCGAACGCGGCACCCACCAGGAAGGCGGTTGCGAAGCCGTCGTTCACGCCCGCGACGAGCGTCTCGTCCGACCGCTTCTCGAGCTCGTTGTAGGCCGCGCGCTGGTCCTCGTCGACGTCGCCCCGATGGTTTGCGAAGACTCGCTCGAGCCCCTCTCGCGGATCATCGGTCTCCACGGCGTCCACGAGCTCCGGTGCGGTCTGGAGCTTGAGCTGGGGGTCTATTGAGGCGTCGAGGATCAAAGCGGCGCCGCGCTCCTCTGTGTCCACGAGCGTGGTGTCGATCTCGTGCTGGGCGATCGGCGCGAGGATCAGGAGGGCCAGGGCGATTCCGACGTGGCGGGTGGACAGCAGCCGTGCGGCGTCGTGTCCCGTTCGCTCCGGCAGCAGCTCGCCCGCGAGCGCCGGCAAAGAGAGGCCCATTCCGATCCCGATGGCGATCTGCGGCAGCACGGTCCACGCCACCGAGGCGGTGGGGAGGAAGGCGAGCGACGCGGTGCCGGCAGCGACCAAAAGGCAGCCACCGCCCGCGCGGAGCAGCGGCGGCCCCTTCACCCGGACGACCGTAAGCGCGGCCAGCGGCATGATGCTCACGGCGGCCGCCGCGGCGAGGGGCTCGATGCCCCAGCCGGCGATCAGCAGCAGAACCGTCACGAAGAGGGCGGCGGCGACAGCGCCGGAGATGAGCGCCAGGGCCACGACCCGGCCCAGATCGCGCCGGGTCCAGGCGCTCCGCTCGATCGCCGGCCTGTCCGGTCCCGCGGTGAGAGAAGCAGGGAGCGCAGCGAGGGCCGCGGGCGCTTGGAGCAGGAAGATCGAGCGCCAGCCGAAGCCCTGGGTGAGGGCGCCGCCCAGGGCCGGCCCCGCGGCAAAGCCGAGCAGGGAGGCCAGGCGCCAGGCCCGCGCACCGGCGGCGTCGGTGGCCAGCAGCGTGTGGGCCGTGACCAGCACCGCGGCCGCGCCGATCCCCTGCACCGCGCGCGCCGAGAGCAGGAGCGCGAGCGAGTCGGAGAGGCCGCACGCGAGCGAGCCGACGACGAATACGCACACTCCCCCGCACCCCGCGAGCCGGGTGCCCGCCCAGCTGCGAACGTGCTCGGCGACGGGCAGAGCAAGGGCGAGCACGACCGCGTAAACGCCGAGCACGGCGGCGACGCCCGCGACGTCCGTGTCGAGGTCGCGCAGGATCGGCGGCAGCGCCAGCGCAACGATCGCCGTGTCCGCGAGCGCGAGAAATGCGGCACCGGCCAGCGGCAGGCGAACGGAAGCTCGCGTCATGCCGGGGATTGTGGCGGGTGCTCGCGGGCTGGTCGTACGGTTATCCGAACCCGCGCCGGCCGGTAGGCCCCCATTGCCCAGCGACGTGGAGCCTGGGAACTTGTCCGGCACTCGGGCGGTGCGGGCCCGG
>DATDLN010000228.1:0-11238 GCA_036519295.1 Thermoleophilaceae bacterium | reverse complement strand
CTCGAAGGCGTCGGGGTCCGAGGAGCTGACCGCCTCGCTGGCGCTCGCGTTCAGGCACGACCCGATCGTGGTCGTGGAGCGGATGGTCCATGCGATCGAGGTCGAGTGCTCGGTGCTCGGCAACGGCGACCCGCACGCCTCGACGCCGGGCGAGATCGTCATCAAGAAGAGCGACTGGTACGACTACGAGGCGAAGTACAGCGAGGGCGGCATGGAACTGCTCGTTCCGGCGCGCACGCCCCACGTCGAAGAGGTGAGACGCCTGGCCGTCGAGGTCTTCCGCATCGTCGGCTGCTCGGGGATGGCGCGCGTCGACTTCTTCGTCGAGGACGAGCGCGTGCTCGTCAACGAGCTGAACACCATCCCCGGCTTTACCGCCACCAGCGTCTACGCGAAGCTGTTCGAAGCCAGCGGCGTGTCGTACGTCGAGCTCCTAGACCGCCTCCTTTCACTGGCGCTCGAGCGGTACGAGGAGGAGCGCCGGTACCGCCACTAGCTCGCTAGTCGACTTCGCCTCCCTGCTCGAGGCGGAATAGCTCGCGCGCGACGACCGCCGTGTCCGCGAAGTCCGAGAACACCCCGTCGATGCCCAGGCGGTAGAACTGCAGATACTCGTTCACCGGGTTGCCCGCGTAGTCGCTCACCAGCCGGAACTGCTCGTTGCGGAAGGTCCAGGTGTGAACGAGCAGGCCGTGGGCGTGGGCGCGCTGGATGAGGTCGGTCGGCGGGAGCAGGGTGCGGTTCGAATCGCTCCCGGTGCCCGTGGCACTGACGATGTAGCGCTTCCAGGGACCGATGCCGTCCGCGTACTTGCTGACCTCCTGGAGCCCCTCATCGGTTGCGAAGAAGGCGAACGTGCGGCTCTCGAGCTCGGGATCGCCGGAGACCGTCCAGTCGTAGGGCCGGTCGAGCGGTGGCTCGTAGGCGAGCGTGCCGTCGGGATTGAGGTCGAAGGCATCGACGAGCTGAACGAGGCGCACCCGCGTCATCCGGTTCAGCTGCTTGAGGTTGGACTGCTCGAAGGATTGGATGAACACCGGCGCGCTGCGCCGGTTCCAGCCGGCTCTACGCAGCGCCGCGACCAGCCGGCCCTCCAGCGGGAGCCCGAGCTCCTTGTGGTAGGTCGGGTGCTTGGTCTCCGGATAGATGCCGATCGTTCGGTGCCGCTTGCGGGATTCGCGCTTGACGAGCGCGATGACCTCCTCGAGCGTCGGAATCTCGAACCTGCCGTTGAACTGCTGCGGACGCTCCGGGAACGGCTGCACCGCCCGCAACGTCTTGATCTCGGCAAGCGTGAAGTCCGACGCGAAGAAGCCGTTCTCGGGCGCGCCGTCGACGATGGCAGTACGCCGGCGACTCGCGAACTCCGGGTGGTTGCGGACGTCCGTGGTCATCATGATGTTCGGCTCGTGGCGGGCGATCAGGTGGCCGTCCTTCGTGGAGACGAGGTCGGGCTCCACGTAGTCGGCGCCCAGCTTGATCGCCAGCGCGTACCCCTGCAGCGTGTGATCCGGGAGGTACCCGGGCGCGCCACGGTGCCCGATGACGAGTGGCGTGGACTCCTCGGAGCCGCGCCCCTTGTTCGCCGCCGCCGGGGAGGACACCACCGCCAGAAGCGCCACCCCCACCAACACTCCGACCCACGCCGCTCGTGCTCTGCTCATCGCCACGCTCCTCCTCCGCTCGGGTGCGGGCGAAGGTACTACTTCTCGAGGTTCAGCTCCCGGATGTCGACCTTGCCCCCGTCGGGCAGGTTGGTGATCCAGACGAGGTAATAACGGAAGCGGCGGTGGGCGGTGTCGAGTTCGAACTTCTGATCCTCTCGCACGTCCTTGACCGTGGGACTGACCTTGGTCCAGCCGCCGATGCGGCCGGAAACGGTGTTCGCCGCGTAGACGGCCGCCCTGAAGTGAGGCGTCGAGGTGACCAGATCCAGCTGACGAGCCGCGACCTCGGTCTCCGTGTCGACGTAGAGGCCCACGCCTCCCTTGTTCGATCCCTCCAGGCCGCCCTGGTAGGTCTCGGTGTCCCACGCCGTGGTGCGATTGCCGTCGATTGCGAACTGGGCCTCGCCGGCGGACTCCTCGCCGTCGCCCTCGGGATCGTAGTCCTTCGCCGCCCTGCCGGGCAGGTCCACCACGCTGAGGCCCGGCGTCCTGGGCGTGACGGAGCTGCCGGCGCCCTTCTCTGTGCGGGAGGTCGCGAAGTACGCGATCGCGGCCCCGACGAGGGCGAGCAGCAGCACACTCAACAAGAGCGTCCGCTTGGGATGACGCAGGCGCCGGGGGGCGAAGTCAGCCGTGTCGCCGGGCAGGTTGCGCAAGACGGTCGTGGCCTCGCCCGTCGTCTGGCCGCTGCGAGCGGCCTCGATTGCCAGAACCTCCTCCAGGTCGTGCACCAGCTCGTCGACCGTGGCGTAGCGGTTGCGCGTCTCCTTCGCGGTGGCGCGCTCGACGATCGCGGCCAGCGCGGCCGAGATCTCAGGCCGCCGGCGCTGGACGTCCGGAAGTGGCTCGCGTACGTGCTTCATCGCGACGGCCACCTGCGTGTCAGCCTGGAATGGCACCTCGCCGGTCAGCATCTCGTAGAGGACGATCCCCAGCGAGTAGATGTCGGACTGCTCGGTCACCTCGTGTCCGAGGGCCTGCTCTGGCGAGACGTAGTCGGTGGTGCCGAGCACCCGCCCGGTGGCCGTGAGGCCCTGGGCCTCGAGCGAGCGGGCTATGCCGAAGTCGGTGACCTTGGCCCGCCCATCGGGGTCGATCAGGACGTTCTGCGGCTTCACGTCGCGGTGGACCAGCCTGTGGGAGTGGGCGCACTCGAGTGCGCGGCCGATCTCAATCGCGTAGGCCACCGCCTCGGCCACGGGCAGGCGGCCGTTGCGCCGGATGCGGTCCTTGAGCGTCTCCCCCTCGACGTACTCGAAGACGATGTAGGGAGCGCCCTCGTCCTCGCCGGCGTCGATCACGGTGACCACGTGGGGATGGTTGAGCTGCGCCACGGCGCGGGCCTCGCGGCGGAAGCGCTCGAGCTGGTCCGGGTCGCTCGAGATGTCCCGGTGCATCAGCTTGATCGCGACCCAGCGTTCGAGCGTGGGGTCGAAGGCCCGGTACACGCTCGACATCCCGCCCGAGCCGATCTTTTCCTCAAGCCGGAAGCGGTGGCCTATGAGGGTCCCGATCACCGTCATCTATTTTCCGCTTCTCGCTTGCCTATACGTGTTCGCTACTACACGGACCCGGCGTGCTCGGCCTCCTGGGCAGCGGAGCCGCGGCTGCGCAGCCTGCTCGTGGAATTCGGCGCGGATGTGCAGATCACCTACGTGATGGGCGGGCTCGCCCGCGAATACAGCGGGGACCTCTCGTCGCTCGTGAAGGAATGGCTGGATGCCGCGGACCAGTCGGGAATGCCGCTAGACCCCCGAGTGTGGCATGAGGCCCCGCTGCGCTCGACCTACCCGGCGTGCATGGCCGTCAAGGCGGCCACGGAGCAGGGAGCCGAAGCCGCGGGGCGATACCTGCGCGCCCTCCGGGAGGGAATCATGTGCCGGCGCCGGCGCCTCGACTCCGCGGAGGCTCTCGTCGAGGAGACCCGCGGCGCGGGTCTCGACGCCCAGCGCTTCCGGATCGATCTCGAATCGCACGCGATCGTGGAGGCGTTCGGTGCAGACCTCGAGGACACGCGGTCGATCCCGGACGCGGCCCGCGAGCGCGGCCTCGCCCGCGAGGGTGGCCCCGGCTCGAAGGTGGAGCGCCTGGCCCTTCCGGCGATCCACTTCGCCGGGGAGGCCGGCGACGAGTGGCGCGGGAGCGACGACTCCAACGAAGAGTGGCGCGCGGCTGCGATCGCGACTGGGGCGCGCCCGAGCGGCGAGCCGCGCCCGGACGTGATCGGCGCTTTGAAGCGCTTCGGCCGGATGGCCACCCCCGAAGTCGAGGCCGTATGCGACCTGCCCGGGCCGCGCGTCTCGGCCGAGCTCTGGCGCTTGGCGACCGAGTGGCGGGTGCGGCCTACCCGGTTCCTCACGGGCGAGTTGTGGGAAGTCGCCTAGTTTGCCGCAGCCGCCCGCACCGCCGGCGCGACCGCTGCGCCGAAGCGCTCGATCTGCTCGAGCTCCGGCTTACGGGGCGCGAGCAGGAAGCCGTCGAAACCGAGCTCGGAGTTGAAGCGGGTGAGGACCTCGACCCAGTGCCCAACGGGTCCGTCCAGGGGCGCCTGCGCAGGACCGCCGTCCGTGATCGTTGCGCTCAGGTTGTAGATCCGCAGGACCTTGGAGGGGTCGCGGCCGGCCGCCTGCGCGGCCTCGTCGACGCTGCGACTGGCACGGGCCGCCCGCTCGGGCCCTAAGCCTAAGTAGCCGAGCGACGGAATCCAGCCGTCGGCCAAACGGCCAGTCAGCTCGAGCATGCGCGGACGGTAGGCGCCGAGCCAGATCCCGATCGGATGGGCGGGGGGTGGTCCCGGCTTGTAGTCCAGCCGGTAGTGGTGGCCGTCGTGGCGCAGGGGCTCGTCTGCCTCCCCACGCGCGGCGCAGGACGCCGATGGCCTCCTCGACGGCCTCGACGCTCTCGCCGGTGGTCCACGGGGGCGCGCCCATGCCGGCGGCCGCCTCCAGGAATCCGCCCGCCCCAAGGCCCAGCTCGAAGCGGCCCTCGCCCACGAGGTCCAGGGAGGCAGCCGCCTTGGCCATCATCGCCGGCGGCCGCAGAGGCAGGTTCGCGACCGCCGGGAAGATCCGGATCCGCGAGGTCCGGGCCAGCAGGTGCCCGAACAGGACCCAGGTGTCGAGGAAGCGCCGCTGGTAGGGATGGTCCTGAATGCCGACGAGATCGAGTCCGGCGTCTTCGGCGGCGATCGTCTGGGCCAGCACGTCGTCGAGGCGGGCGGCGTAGGGGGTGAGGAATACGCCGAAGCGGAGCTGCGCCATGGGTCTGTCTCTTCGAGACTACGCGGCTTTGAACCCCTCGCGCGTCCCGCGGAGGCCCTGACGCGGCAGTTCGACGATGCCCGCGGCACTGGTCGTCCGTCCGATTACGGCTGCGCCGGGATGGCGGAGCGAAAGCAGTTCCACCGCGGCATCGGCGTCGGCGGCCGGCACGATGCAGCAGAACCCGCAGCCCATATTGAAGACCTCGTACAGCTCGGCGGGTTCGACGCCGCCACGCTCGGCGATCAGCTCGAACACGGGCGGCACGGGGAGCGGCGTCTCGACCCGGTAGCCGACGGCGGCCTCGAGCCGCAGCAGGTTCAGGAAGCCATCGCCCGTGATGTGAGCAAGGCCGCGCACGTCGAGCTCGGACGCCAGCAGCTCGCGGATGGCCGTGACGTAGATGGCCGTCGGTTCGAGCAGAAGGTCGCCGACCGTTCGACCGTCGACCGCCTCGTCGAAGTCCTCCAGCACGCGGCGCGCCAGGGTCAGCCCGTTGGAGTGGATTCCGCTCGAGGGAAGGCCGATCAGCGCGTCGCCCGGCTCGATGCGCTCCCCCGTGACCATCGCGTCGATGTCCAGGAGCCCGACGCAGAAGCCGAGCAGGTCGAAGCCGTGTGGGGAGGGGTGGCCGCGGATGAGCTCGGGCAGGACGGCCAGCTCTCCGCCCGGGATCTCCACCCCCGCCTCCTCCGCGCCCCGCCGCAGGCCACGAGCGATCTGCTCGAGCGCGGCCGGGTCGGCCTCCTCGACGGCGATGTAGTCGAGCACCGCGATCGGGTCCGCGCCGACGCAGATCACGTCGTTCACGTTCATCGCGATGCAGTCGATCCCGACGGTGTCGAGGCGGCCGAGCCGCTCGGCGACGATCACCTTGGTGCCGACCCCGTCGCACGCCAGAGCGAGCCCCCCCGACTCGTCGAGGCGAAGCACGGCCGCATAGTGCCCGGAGCCGAGCGCCGCGCGGGCCGGCCGGCCGGTCTGGATCTCGGCGAGCACGCGAACCAGAGCGGATACGGCGGAACCCGAGGCGGATTGGTCCACGCCCGCCCGCGCGTAGGCGCCTTCTGCCATGAGGGCCATTCAAGCGGATCGGGCCGGTCCCCCCGGTCGCGGCGTCGGCTCGGGGCGCGAACCTTGCGGGCGTTCGATCTTCCGGGGGAGTAAGCAGCAGAAGGTCGAACGCGTCGGATTGATCCGGTCCTCCTGCGCTAGGCGCCGCGGCCGGCGGTGGCGATCGCCAGCGCGCCGAGGCCGATGCGATAGGCGGCGAGCGGAGCGTATGAGCGCGCCCGCCCGAGGCGAGCCACGAGAGGGGAGGCTGCCGCCGCCGACACGAAGGCGGCGCCGGCTCCCGCGAGAGCCGGGCCGAAGAGCTCGCCACCGCTGCCCTCGCGAGCCGCGCGCAGCCCCTTCAGAGCGACCGCCCCGAGCGTGACCGGTAGCGCCGCGGTCAGCGCGAGGTGCAGGGAGGCGGGCCGCGAGAGCCCGCGCAGGCGGGCGGCGGTGAGCGCCGCGCCGGAGCGGGAGACGCCGGGAACGAGCGCTATCGCCTGGCCCACGCCGACGGCCAGGTGGTCGCCCGCGTCGGTCCTGTCCCGCTCCGCCGGCCTGCGATCCGCGAGCAGCAGCGCGGCGCCGGCGGCGATCTGTGCCAGGCCCACGGAGCGCGGGCCGCCCAGTCGGCGCTCGATCGGGCGTTCGAGGGCGAAACCGGCCGCCACCGGAGGCAGGAGGGTGAGCGCGAGGGCGGGCGGGTTCGGTGGATGCGACCGGCCCGCCCGCACGGCGACCGCTGCGAGCACGGGCGCGGAGCCCGCGTGCACGGCGACCTCGAAGGACTTCCGCGTGTCGCCCTGCAGGTTCGCGTAATCCCAGCCGAGCAATCTCGGCAAGAGCGCGAGGTGTCCCGAGCTCGACACGGGCAGGAGCTCCGATGGGCCCTGGACGACGCCCAGGAGCAGGGCCCTTCGTAACGGCAGGACCCTCAGGCGGATTCGGCGGCGGGCGCCGCGCCGCGCCGCCGCCGGGCGCGCACGATCAGGTAGATCACGCCGATCACGATCGCCGCCAATACCGCGTAATCGACGTAGTGGAGGTTGTCCTTCCACCTCTCCCAGTTGTCGCCCGCCTGCTTGCCGATCAAGGTGAGCATGAGCACCCACGGCACGCAGCCCGCGAAGGTGAGCACGCTGAAGCGCCAGAAGGGCATGCGCGCGACGCCCGCCGGCAGCGAGATGAAGGTGCGGATTATCGGGAGCATGCGGGTGAAGAAGACGGTGGCGTCGCCGTGGCGCTGGAACCAGCGGTCGGCCCACTCGAGATGGGACTTCTTGATGTGCAGCTTCTTCCCGTGCTTCTCGAGCACGTCGACCCGCCCGATGTACCCGATCCAGTACGCAACCCAGGAGCCGACCAGGTTGGCCACGGACCCCACCGCGGTGGCCGCGAAGAGGCTGTACTCGCCGCGCGACACGTTGAAGCCGGCGAACAGCATGGTGGCCTCGCTGGGAATGGGGATGCAGGCGCTCTCGAGGAGCATCAGGACGAAGACTCCCGGGAGACCCATCGCATCGACCACGTCCACGGCGACCTGGACGATCGGGTCCGTGATCGAGGCGAGCACGGGTGGTTAGGGTAGCGGGCCGTTCATGGCCGAGGTTCCAGTGTTCAACTCCAGCATCGCTCCCTACTTGGAGACGATCGAGGAGAGCCTTACACGGGTCGCCCGCAGCGGCCGGTACATCCTCGGACCCGAGGTGGAGGCGTTCGAAAGGGAGTTCGCGGCCTATCTCGGGGTGAGGCATTGCGTCGGCGTCGCCAACGGCACCGATGCGCTGACGATCGCGCTGCGGGCGCTCGGAATACGCCCCGGTGACGAGGTGGTGATGCCGTCCTTCACCTTCTACGCCACCGCTGAGGCGGCTATCGCTGCGGGCGCGGAGCCCGTCTTCTGCGACATCGACCCGGAGACCTTCTGCGTGACCGCCGAAACGGTGAAGGCGACTCTCACACCGCGCACGAAGGCGATCGTCCCGGTGCACCTGTTCGGCAACGTCGCCCCGGTGGCGGAGCTTCGCGAGTTGGGCCTGCCGGTCCTCGAGGACGCGGCCCAGGCTGCGGGCGCTGAGCTCGACGGGGTGAAGGTCGGGGCACTCGGCAACGCGGCCACCTTCTCCTTCTATCCCGCGAAGAACCTCCCCTGCCTCGGGGACGGCGGCGCGATCACGACGGACAACGATGACCTTGCTGAGCACGCGCGGCTCCTGCGCTTCCACGGCTCGAAGGACAAGAGCACCTTCACGGACGTGGGCTACAACTCGCGGCTGGACGAGATGCAGGCCGCGGTCCTGCGCGCGCTGCTCCCGGAGCTGGACGGCTGGAACGACCGGCGGCGCGCCGTGGCATCGGCCTACGACCGCCTTGGGCTCGGCGACTACGCCCGGCTGCCGCGGGCGGTCGACGGTGGGAGGCACGTTTACCACCTGTACGTCGTTCGCGCCGAGCGCCTGGCGCTGGGGCGCGGCTACTACCGCGTGCCGGTGCATCGCCAGCCGGCAATCGGAAGGGATGCCGACCTGCCCGCAACGGAGGAGGCGGCTCGCACCAACTACGCGCTGCCGATGGGCACGGATCTGACCGAGGCGCAGCTGAGGGAGGTCGTGGCGGCGTGCGCGTCTGGGTCGACCTGACGAATAGCCCGCACGTGCTCGTGATGCGCCCGATGATCGAGGCGATGCGCGAGGACGGGCACGAGGTGGAGGTGACGGCGCGAGCCTTCGCCCAGACGCTGGAGCTCTGCGAGCGCTTTGGGATCGCGCACGCGGTGATCGGCCGCCACCGTGGCCGAGTGGCGAGCAAGGGCCTCGGCCTCGCCTCACGCAGCCTCGCGCTCGCGCTCGAGTGGCTTGCCGGCGAGGACGTTCAGGCCGTGGTGCTCCCGCGCACGCGCGCGCAGGCCGACGAGGTCCGCCGTATGGGGGCCTTCACGGTCCCGGCACGCGCCGTCTCCGCGGGCGGTACGATGAACCGCGAGGCCGTTGCCCTCGGAACTCCGGTCTACACAACGTTCGAGGGCCGGCTCGGGGCCGTCGACGAGGTTCTCCTCCACGAGGGGCGCCTGCACAAGCTCGGCGATCCCGCGGAGATAGTGGTGAAGCGGCGGCAGGCGCACGGTGAGTTGCGCATCCGGCGCGATCCCCGGGAACTAGTAAAACTGCTGCTTTCGGGCACCGAATCATGAGAAAACTCGGCTCCTCTGTGACCGTCCGCCGCGTCGGACAGGTCGGCGTAGACGCGGTGCTCCTCTCCGCCGCCTACGCGCTGGCCTATGTCCTGCGCTTCGACGAGGGCATACCGGCGCGCTACGAGGATCTCCTCGCCAGCACGATCGTGTTCGCGGTGGCGATGAAGCTCGTGGTCTTCGCCCTGTTTGGGCTGTACTCGAAGCTCTGGCGCTACGTCGACCAGCGCGACTTCGAGTCGATCGTGAAGGCGGTCGTCGTGTCGAGCTTCGTGCTGATCGCGGCCCTCTTCCTACTCTCACTGGAACGCACGGATCCGCCGCGCGGCGTGATCGCACTCGACTTCCTGCTCACGCTCGCCTTCGTCTCGGGCTCGCGCTTCGTTGTGCGCGGGCTCTTCGAGCGCCCGGCGCGGGGCAGCCCGCTGCTCGAGCGGGCCGCCCGGGAGGTGCTGATAGTCGGCGCCGGCAACGGCGGCCAGCAGGTGGCGGGCGAGCTGCGCCGCAACCCGGGGCTCCAGTCCGCGCCGATCGGCTACGTGGACGATGACCCGCGCAAGCAAGGGATGCGCGTCGCGGGCCACAAGGTGCTCGGGACGACCTCGGACCTGCCCCGCGTGCTCGACAACACCGAGCCGGACGAGGTGATCATCGCGATTCCCTCGGCGCCGGGCATCCTTCGCCAGCGGGTCGTCACCGCCTGTCGCGAGCGCGGTATTCCAGTGCGCACGCTGCCGACCACCTTCGAGCTGCTGTCCGGCGGCGTGAACCTGATGCGCCAGGTACGCGAGGTGCGGGTGGAGGACGTGCTCGGCCGCGAGCCGGTACGCGTCGAGATCGATCGCGTGGGCGCCTACCTGCAGGGACGAGTGGTGCTCGTGACTGGGGCCGGCGGCTCGATCGGTGCCGAGCTCTGTCGTCAGATAGCCAGGGTCGGACCGAAGCGCCTGGTGTTGGTCGAGAACGCGGAGAACGCCCTGTTCGAGGTTCGCCGCGAGCTCGAGGAGGAGCGTCACTTCACGCGCGCCGCGTCGGTGCTGGCCGACTGCAAGGACGCCACGCGCATGCGAGAGGTGTTCGCGGAGCAGCAGCCGTCCGTCGTATTCCACGCCGCTGCCTACAAGCACGTGCCGCTGATGGAGGAGAACCCGGTCGAGGCCGTGCGCAACAACGCGGTCGCCACGCGAATCGTCGCGGCGGCCGCCGGCGAGGCGGGGGTCGAGCTCTTCGTGCTCGTCTCGACGGACAAGGCGGTGAGTCCGGCCACGGTGATGGGCGCGTCGAAGGCGCTCGCGGAGTGGGCTGTGGAGGCGGCGCAGAACCGCTGGAAGGGCACCCGCTACGCGTCCGTCCGCTTCGGCAACGTGCTCGGATCGTCTGGGTCGGTCGTGCCGATATTCCGGCGCCAGATCCAGCAGGGCGGCCCCGTCACGGTCACCGATCTGAAGATGACGCGCTACTTCATGACGATCCCGGAGGCGGTTCAGCTCATCATCCGCTCGGGTGAGCTGGCCACGGGCGGCGAGGTGTTCGTGCTCGAGATGGGGGATCCGGTGAAGATCGTCGAGCTCGCGCGGAACATGATCCGGCTGGCCGGTTACGAGCCGGACGTGGACATCGCACTCGAGGTGATCGGGCGCCGGCCGGGGGAGAAGCTGCACGAGGAGCTCTTCAATCCGGGCGAGCGCCCGCATCCGACGCCGGCGGAGAAGATCGTCTGCGCGGTCCAGCAGCCGCTCGATTCGCGGTGGGTGGAGAGTGCCTTCGCGCGCATCGAGGAGCTGGTGTACGCGGGCGATGCCGCGGCGCTCGCCGGCGCGGTCACCGAGCTCTCGGCCGAGAGGGCGTTGACGATCTCACCGGGCGGGGCGTAGTCGACAGGTGGCCTGGCTAAGGTTCGTTTCTCCTCCATGGAGATCATTGAGCAGATCGGCTCCTACGCCGGCCTCGCTTCCATCGTTGGCCTAGCGGTTCTATCCGCCCTGTACTTCTCACAGGCGCGGGATGTGAAGCGGCTGCGCGAATGGGCGGGCCGGGCCCCCGAGCGCGCCGCTGACCAAGCCGGCCC
>DATDLN010000227.1:0-20859 GCA_036519295.1 Thermoleophilaceae bacterium | reverse complement strand
CCTGGCCGCGCTCGCCCCAGCTCATGAAGCCAGTGGAATCGAGCGCCGTATCGAGCAGACCGGCGCCGTGCAGCGCGTAGGAGATCGACCCCGAGCAGTCGTAGCCGGTGTCGGTCCAGCGCCCGTGCCCACCGCCGTACTTGTAGGGCTTCGAGGCGATTGCGTTGCCTGCCGCGATGATCGCCTGGACCTCCGCGGGCGCCGAGGCGGGCGCCACAGCGAGCCCGCTCGCGTCGAGAGTCGCCTCCTCGGTTGTGGCGGTCACCGGCGCCGCCACCGGCTGCTGTGCCTCCATCGCGGCCGCGCGGGTGCGAACGAGGCGCTGCTCGTAGCGGGAGGCGGCGCCGTTGGCGCGCCGTCCTTCGGCGGATTCGAAGCTCTGCACGCTTCGGCGGGTCGCCGCTCCGAACTCACCGTCCGCGGTCGTCTCGTAGCCGGCCTCGTCCAGATATCGCTGGAGCGCGCGGACATCGGATCCGCTCGTCCCCACCCGAAGGCTGCGGGAGGCGTAGGTCGCGGCGAGCGCGTCGGCGGACACCGTCAAGCCAAAAGCAGCAACAACCAAGACCGGCAACATGCGTCGCATGTCCGTAGGTGCTCCCTCTCTCTTCTTCAGCGCCTACGGGGTTAGCTGTCGGGCTCGCGCCAGAAGAGTGGCGCTACGCGGGCCGTGGTCCCACGATTCGCCCCGAAGAACGGTTCCCCCGCTCCCCAGCCGCCGGGCGGCTGGGGACTCGGCTATGGCTTACCCGGCGAGCAAGTTATCACCAAGACCAGCCACTGTGTAAACCTCATTCGTCCACTAAGTTGCCCGCGCGGGAGAAAACAGCGTCGAGCATCGGCTCCGTAAGCTTCCTCGTGAACGTGTTCTGCTGGCTCGGGTGGTAGGTGCCCAGCAGCGTAGGACCGCCCTCCACCGCGTGCTCCGCGCCGTGCCCGAAGCGCGGTTTGGGGCGCACGCCCAGCAGGCGGCAGGCTGCATCCCACGCATACGCGCCGAGGCAGACGATGACCCGCGGGTGCATGAGTTCGAGCTCCCTGGCCGCGTATGGAAGGCAGTTGTCGCGTTCCTCGGGGAGCGGCCTGTTCCCCGGCGGCGCGCAGCGCACGGTCGCCGCCACGAAGGCGCCCTCCAGCCGCAGCCCATCGCCGCGGTGACGCGAGGTCGGCTGAGTCGCGAAGCCGGTGCGGTGCAGGGAAGCGAACAGCCAGTCGCCGGAGCGGTCGCCCGTGAACACGCGCCCGGTCCGGTTGCCGCCGTGCGCCGCCGGCGCGAGGCCGAGCACGTACACGCGCGCGGCCGGGTCCCCGAAGCCGGGCACCGGACGGCCCCAGTACTCCTCGTCGGCGTAGGCCGCTCGCTTCTCGCGGGCCACCCGCTCGCGCCACTCCACTAGGCGAGGGCACTTGCGACAGCGCGTGATGCGCGCCTCTAAGCCTTCAAGCGTCTGCCGGTCGTGAACAGCCATTGCGACCAGCCGTACACCGGCAGCGCGAGCGCCGCCGTCACCCCTAATGAGAGCCAGATCGACACGTCGCTCGCGCCGAGGAAGCCGAAGCGCACCCCCTGCACGAGATAGAAGATCGGGTTGAAGTGGGACAGCTCCTGCCACGGCGCCGGCAGCACGTCGATCGAATAGAAAACCCCGCCGACGAATGCCAGCGGCAGGATCACGATGTTGGCGATGAACGTGGTGTGGTCCCAGGTCTCGGCGTAAATGCCCACCACCACACCGAGCGCGCTGAAGAGGACCAGTCCCAGGCCCACCGCGGCGAGCAGGGCGAAGGGACGCTCCACCGGCACGTCGACCAGTACCAGCGAGAGCACGAGCAGCGATACGCCGATGGCCAGCGCCCGGAAGATGCCTCCGACGGTGTAGCCGAGCGTGACCTGCCAGGGCCGCATTGGCGCTGACAGTACGTCGTGGATGTAGCGGTCGAAGCGGGCCTGAAAGATCGACGACGCGTTGTTCGCGTAGGCCGCCTGCACCATCCCCATCGTGATCAGGCCGGGAACGATGAACACCTCGTAGTCCACGTCGCTCACCTGGCGGATCCGCCCGCCGAGCGACAGCCCGAAGACGAGGATGAACAGGATCGACGAGATCACCGGGGCAAGCACGGTCTGGGTCCAGAGCTTGGAGACGCGCAGCGTCTCGCGCTTGCACAGCCAGACGAGCCCGGTCACGAGGCCATCGCCTTGACGTACACGTCCGCGAGGCGGTCGGCCCCGAAGTGGTCGCGCAGGCCTTCGGCGGTGTCGCGCGCGATCAAGTGGCCGTCGCGGATCAGAGCGATCTCCTCGCACAGCTCCTCGGCCTCCTCGAGGTAGTGCGTGGTGAGGAGGATCGTGGTGCCCTCCGCGTGAAGGGCGCGGATGTAGCGCCACAGCTCCTGGCGAAGCTCGTAGTCGACGCCCGCGGTGGGCTCGTCCAGGATGACGAGCCTAGGACCGTGCATCAGCGCGCGGGCGAGGAGCAGACGGCGGCGCTGGCCCCCGGAGAGCCTGGGGGCGCGGGTGTCGCGCTTGGCCTGCAGGCCGAAGGCCTCGATCATCTCCTCGGCCCGCCGCTCCGCCTCCTCGCGGCGCATCCCGAAGTAGCCGCCGTGGTAGACGAGCGTCTCCCGTACGTTCAGGAAGCGGTCGAGGTTGATGTCCTGCTCGGCGAGTCCGATCCAGGAGCGCGCGGTCACCGAGTCGTGCGGCTCGCCGAAGACGTCGATTTCGCCGGACGTGATCCGGATCAGGTTGCAGACCGCGCTGATCAGCGTGGTCTTTCCGGCGCCGTTGGGGCCGAGCAGTCCGAAGAAGGCTCCCGAGGGGATCTCGAGGTCGAAGTCCTGTAGCGCCACGGTCCCGTCGTCGTAGCGCTTTGTGAGCCCGTCCAGCCGGAGCGCGGGCGCGTCTCGAAACATTCGATCGAGACTATCGACCCGCCGAACGCCTCCCGAATACTCCGAACAGGTCGTTTACCGACGCGTCGCGCGAGGTGAGCGGCTCGACGCGGGCGGCGCGCTCGATGGTGGCGAGGACCGACGTCGTGTCGTACTGCGTGTGGTCCACGCTGAACGACCGCCGCAGCTTGGGATGGATGACCAGCGCCGGGATGCGCGTGCCCGGACCCATCTCGTCGTGGGGTCCGGAGGTGCCGCCCTGGCCGGGCGGCGGGACGTGGTCCCACTGCCCTCCGAACTCGTCGTAGGTGACGATCACCATCGTGTCGCGGGCGCAGCGGCCGTTCTCGACCGCCCGCAGGAGCTCCACGAGGTGCATGCTGCCCGCAGACGCGCTCGCGTAGCCGGGATGCTCGTTCTCGGCGCCGATCGGCTTGACGAAGCTCACGTCGTCCAGGCGGCAACGCCGGGAGGAGCCGCGCGCCCGCTGGAAGAACTCCGCCTCGTCGCGGAGATGCTCCGCCCGCATGGCCGTTCCCGGCGCGAACGACGCGAAGTAGTTGAACGGCTGGTGGTGGAACTGGAACAGCTTGTCCGGGCAGTTCGGCCACACGGCGGTCGCCAGGGCGTTCGGATCCGGGCACTGCGGACCGGGGCCGGTCCCGTTCGTCCACCCGGGAGCCCCGACGTTGCCGTTCGCGTTAGACCAACCGCCCGAATACCAGGCCCAGTCGACGCCGGCGGCGCTTAGGCGGTCGCCGATCGTCGCATGCGTCTGGGGCGGCAGCCGGCGGGTCTCCGCGGTGCCCGGTGCAAACGGCTGGTACGAGGGCTGGATCGTGTTGACGGCGTAGTCGCCGCACACCACGCCGCTCGGCGTGGGCGGGCGGGACGCGGGCGGAGCGCAGGAAGCCGTGAGCGCGCCGTCCACGGCGCCAGACCCCAGGGGCGAGGTGTAGAGCGGATAGCTGGTCGGCATCCCGTTCTCGTCCACCACGGAGTGCAGGTCGTTCGCCGACCCGTCGTTGACCGCGTCCGGCCACACCGGCGTGGCGGCGGCGACAAGCCACTGGTGGTTGAGGAAGGAGCCCCCGAACGCGGCCTGGAAGAAGTTGTCCGCGATCGCATAACGCGGATGCCGCCGCGCGTGGAGGTAGCGGTAGATGGGCAGCCGCCTCGTGTCGTAGACGCCCATCGTCAAGCCGATCGCGTCGCTGCCCGTCACGTAGAGGTTCTGCGCGCCGTCGGCGAGCTGGTACTGCTCCTGGTAGAAGCGGTGTACGAGGTCGCGGGTGCAACCGCCCGGCAGACCGCTCCCGTTAGGAATGCCGTTGGGGGCGAACACGCCCGGCGGCGGGCAGGTCGTGGCGGTGGCTGGGATGTAGTCGTCGATCAAGAACGGGGCGTTGCGGAAATTGCTGGTGAAGGCCGAGCCGGTCGTCTCGTCGGTGCACGTGGCCGGCAACGGCGGCGACGTCAGGTTCACGTCGTTCTGCTTCAGGCACGTGTACGGCGCGCCCTGCTGGTTCACCTGGATCGTCTTCGCCCGCGGCGCGTCCGACACCCCGCGGACGCGCTCCCAGCGCCCGTACAGGTTGTCGAAGCTGTGGTTCTCCTGGTAGATGATTACGACGTGGCCAACCCGATGGTCGGGCCGCGCCTGGGCGACCGCGGGCAGCCCGAGGGCGGCCAGGCCCGCGACGAACGTCGCGCTCAGCCGAGCGCGCGGCCGTAATGCTGCTCGTAGTACTCGCGGTACTCGCCGGACCGGATGGGCGCCCACCACCACTCGTTGGCACGGTACCACTCAACTGTGCGCTCCAGTCCCTCGTCGAAACGGACCTCCGGCTCCCAACCGAGCTCCGAGCGCACCTTTTCGCTCGACAGGGAGTAACGGCGGTCGTGGCCGGGGCGGTCGCGCACATGCTCGATGAGCGATTCGTCCCCGCCTGTCAGCTCCAGGATGCGCTTGACGACGAGCAGGTTCTCGCATTCGTCGGGGCCGCCCACGTTGTACGCCTCGCCTGGCCGACCGCGGGACAGGACGGTATGGATGGCGCGGCAGAAGTCCTCCACGTAGAGCCAGTTGCGCACCTGGCGTCCGTCGCCGTACACGGGGAGGGGATCGCCGTGGAGAGCGTTCAGCACGCACAGCGGGATCAGCTTCTCCGGGTACTGGCGCGGCCCGTAGTTGTTCGACCCCCGGCAGATCACCGCCTCCACGCCGTGGGTGTGGGCGTGTGCCGAGACCAGGAGGTCGCCGCCGGCCTTCGTCGCCGAGTAGGGCGACGAGGGATCGAGCGGCGAGCGCTCCGTGAACGAGCCGTCGGCGATCGAGCCGTAGACCTCGTCGGTCGAGACCTGGAGAAAGCGCGGCACCGCACGCTCCCTCACGGCGTCGAGCAGCACGCTCGTGCCGATCACGTGGGTCCGCGCGAACGCCTCCTGATCGGCGATCGAGCGGTCCACGTGCGACTCGGCCGCGAAGTTCACAACGGCGTCGACGCCCTCGGTGAGCTGGAGCACGAGGTCGCGATCCTCGATCGATCCCACGACGAGCTCGACGTCCTCGGGGAGGTTCTCCCGCCGGCCCGCGTAGGTGAGCTTGTCGAGGATCGTCACCTCGTGCTCCCCGTGCAGCAAGTGCACGTACGTCGAGCCGATGAAGCCGGCCGCGCCGGTGACGAGCAGCCTCACGCGCGGACTCCGAGGTAGGCGTCGAGGCCCTCTTGCCACGGTGGCAGCGAACGGCCTCGCTCGCTGCCGAGCACGGACCACGCCGGGCGGCGGGCGGGCCGCGGATATTCATCGGTGGTGCAGGGCTCCACGTGGCAGTCAACGCCGGAGCGTTCGAATATCTCGCGGGCGAACTGGTACCAGGAGCTTTTCCCCGTACCGGCGAGGTGGTGGATCCCGTAGTCCTCGGTGCGAGCCAGTGCGACGATAGCCTCGGCCAGGTGGCCGGTGAAGGTCGGGCAGCCGACCTGATCGTCGACGACCCGAAGCTCGCCCCGCTCCCGTCCGAGGCGCAGCATCGTCTCCACGAAGTTCCCGCCCCCCGCGCCGAACAGCCACGACGAGCGCACGATGAAGTGGCGCGGGTTCGCCTGGGCGGTGGCCAGCTCGCCGGCCAGTTTGGAGCGGCCGTAGCTCTGGAGCGGGGCGGTCGGGTCAGACTCGACGTACGGCGCGCGCTTCGCGCCGTCGAAGACGTAGTCGCTCGACACGTACAGCACTCGCTCGGCCGCTTCGGCGACGTTGCGAGCACCATCCCGGTTGACGGCGAGCGCCGCCTGCGGGTGCTCCTCGGCGCCGTCGACGTTGGTCCAGGCGGCGCAGTTGATTACCAGGTCGGCACCCTCCAGTGCCTCCCGCACCGCGCCGGCGTCCGTCACATCGAGATCCGCGTGCGAGAGCGCCATGACGCCGTCGCCCGCGGCGCGCACCACGTCCTGCCCCAGCATCCCACCGCCGCCGGTGACGAAGATCCTCACGGCCGAATGGATATCTGATTCCCGACGTCTCGCGCGCACGGTGCGATGGTCGCGCGGATGGTCGTGCCCTCCCCGGCCGGGCTCTCGATCTCCAGCGTGCCTCCCAGCGCGTTGACGCGATCGGCGAGCCCGCGCAGCCCCGTCCCGCCGGAGGCATCAACGCCGCCGACACCGTCGTCGCGAACTTCGACGATCGTCCATCCGTCCTCCACGCGCACGCCGACCGCGGCATGGCTGCAGCGCGCATGCTTGGCGGCGTTTGTGAGCGCCTCCGCCACGACGAAGTAAGCGGAGGCCTCGACAGGGCCCGGCAGCCGCTCCGAGGGCACGTCCAATAGCTCCACCGGCATCGGTGATCGGGCTGCAAGCGCCCTCAGCGCGGCGCCGAGGCCGCGATCGGCGAGGACGCTCGGGTGAATTCCGGCGGCGAGCTCACGCAGGTCTCGGATCCCTGACTGCAACTGGGCGAGTGCGTCATCTACGAGCCCGGGCACCTCGTGCGGGGCGTCCGCCAACCTTCGCTGCGCGAGCTTCAAGCTGATCACTGCGCTCACCAGCTCCTGTTGGGCGCCGTCGTGCAGATCGCGGCCAAGCCGACGGCGCTCCTCGTAGCCCGCCTGAACTATCCGGGCGCGCGAGGCCGCGAGTTGCACCCGCGCGTCCTCGTTGGCGAGCGCTGCCGTGACCAGCTCCGCGAAGTCGGCCAGTCGGTTCTCGGCACCCTCGGGGAAGGCGTGAGGGCGCCCACTCGATGCCACGATGCCGCCCCACGTTGTGCCGGCGACCGTGACCGGCGCGCCGACCGCGGACCTGATGCCCACCGCTTGCAGCACCTTCACGAGCTCGCCGCGGACGCCCGTGTACTCGTCCACCCGCTGGGGTCTGCCGGTCCGGCGCAGCTTCCCAGCGACCGTTTCCCCGTCGATCGGGACCCTCTCGCCTGGCGGGAACCAGGGCGCGCCGCTGGCGGCCCAGGCACCTACGACCGTCTGGGTGCCCTCGTCCTCAAACCGCAGGATGTTGGTGCTTTCCACGCCCAGGACGCGCCCGACCTCCTCGCAGACGACCTCGAACAGCCGTCCCGCGTCCGGATCGCCGGCGACGAGCGTTGCGACCCGACGCAGCGCCGCCTGCTCGGCGAGGAGCGCTTCCAGCTTCGCAACCGAGGGCTGGTCGTGGCTTGGGTCGACGATGGGGACGCTAGCGCCCATCGCGTCGGATTGTGACCCGCCGCGCCCGTCAAGTCGCTACGGCTAGCCGAACCCCCGATTGGCGACCGCCTAGAGAATCTGCACGTCGGCGTGGTCGCCCACCACGAAGCGGTAGGCCTTGGGCAAGGCGGGCCCGCGGCCGATCCGCACGTCCTTGCCGATCAGGCTCGCCTCGATGCGGTACTCGAGGTCGCGGATGGAGGAGCCGGAGAGGACGATCGAGTGCTCGAGCTCGGCCTTCTCGATCGCGACTTCCTCGCCGATGGCGGTGTAGGGTCCGATGTACGCGTCGCGGATCTGCGAGCCGCGCCCGACGATGGCCGGGCCGCGCACGGTGGTCCGCTCGAGGCGCGCGCCTTCCTCGATCACGACGCGACCCTCCACGCGGGAGTTGACCAGCTCGCCCTCCACGCGCTCCTCGAGGTCGTCGAGGATCAGCCGGTTGGCCTCGAGCATGTCCTGCACCTGGCCCGTGTCCTTCCACCAGCCGTGCACGATGTGCGGGTCCACCCGCAGGCCGCGGTCCACCAGCGTCTGGATCGCGTCTGTGATCTCGAGCTCGCCGCGCCAGGAGGGCTCGATCGCGCGGGCGGCGTCGAAGATCGCGGGCTTGAACATGTAGACGCCCACCAGCGCGAGGTTCGTCTGCGGCTCCTTGGGCTTCTCGACCAGCCGGCCCACTCGGCCCTCGCCGTTCAGCTCGGCCACCCCGTAGTGCTCTGGGTCCGGCACAGGGGTGAGAAGGATGAGCGCGTCGGGCTCCTCGGTGCGGAAGGTGTCGACGAGGTCGACGATCCCGTCGCGCAGCAGGTTGTCGCCAAGATACATGACGAACGGCGAGTCGCCGAGGAACGGTTCGGCCGTGAGCACGGCGTGGGCGAGCCCCAGCGGCTCGTCCTGCTCGATGTATTCGATCGAGACGCCGAAGCGCGAGCCGTCGCCCGCCGCGTCGCGGATCTCGGCGCCGGTCTCGGGGGCGATGATGATCCCTACATCGCCGATGCCGGCGGCGCCCATCGCCTCGAGCCCGTAGAAGAGCACCGGCTTGTTGGCCACGGGAACGAGCTGCTTCGCGCTCGTGTGGGTGAGGGGGCGCAGGCGGGTTCCCTTGCCGCCGGAAAGAATCAGGCCCTTCATCGCGTCAGTAGACGTCGCCAAGCTTGCGATGGTCCCAGCTCACCACGCGAGACGGAACGAAGCGCAGGCCCACGCGCTTCCGCGCCTGGTTCGCCACCATCTCCCGGATCTCTGGGCTGAGCTCGCCGGCATAGCGGTTGAACAGCATGAGGCCATTCTGCTCGACTTTGGACGGGTCGCGCTCCATCTCCACGTCGCATTCGAACATGACGCCGCGCAGCTGGTGGTACTGCACGCCGTCCTCGATGCCGACCGTGGCTCGCGGGTCCCGCTCTAGATTCCTCGCCTTCTGGGACTTGGCGTAGGTCCAGCCGACGAGCTCGATCCCCTCGGGGACATACCAGAGCGGGACCATGTGCGGTAGGCCGCGCGGCCCCACCGTCGCGCATTGCATGACCATCTGGTCGGCGACGAATGCGAGAACCTCGTCCGCAGTCATCTCGATCTGAGCGCGGCGAGATGGCATTAACGCCGGACCGCGCCGGCCAGCTGCTCGGCCGCCTCCAGCACGGCGGCCCGCGCGTCCTCAGGCTCCACCACCACGGCATCGCCGGCCGCCTTCAGCAGCTCGCGTGCCAGCCACTCGTGCGAGGCGTAGGTTCGCTCGACGATCACGGCGCCGTCCGCCAGCTCCTCGATCACGCGGTGGTCCTCGCGCTCCCAGCGGGCGCGCTCGGGCGAGACCCAGATGCGCGCGCTCTTCGACGACGGCACCTCGCCGCTTGCGAGCCAGCCGTGCACGTCGGGCTCTATGCCCGGCCGCGGCTCGAAGCTTTCGTCCAGGACGGTTGCCTCACGGATACGGTCGAGGCGGTAAGAGCGCGGACTGTCCTTCTCGAGGTCGTAGGAGTGGACGTACCAGCCCTCCTGGCCGTTGGCGAGCTTGTAGGGCTCAATCGTCCGCTCGATGAACTCGTCCTCGTTTTCCTTGTAGTAGTCGATCCGAAGCAGCCGCTTCCGCGTGACCGCGCGGGTGACGACGCGGGCGATCTCGGAGTCGTCGCCCTTGGCGTTCGTGATCTGGAGGCCCTCCTCGGCCGGGTCCTGGCCGAGGACGTCGACGATCTTCTGGCGCGCGGACGCGAGCGAGCCCCCCGGCAGGTGCTCGCCGATCAGGTCGATGGCGGCGACGAGCGCCTTGGCCTCGAGGGGAAGCAGGCGGGCCGGCCGCGCGAAGTTGTCGCCGTAGGGCTCGGGGTCGACCTCGATCTGGTCGCCCTGAACCTCCGCGTAGAGCACGTAGCTGCCGCCGCCGAAGTTCACGACGTTCAGCACGTCGATGTCCTGGCGCAGCTCCTGCTCTGAGACCTGAAGCCGCTCACACAGCTCGGCGACCTCGAGCTTGCGAGCCTCGCGTGCGGCCTCGATCAGGATGCCGGCGAGCGTGACGAGGCGGGCAAAGCGCTCGGGCCGGATCGGCGACTCCTGCCCGTCGTCGTCGGGCTCCGTCTCCTCCCTGGGCCGGCGCTTCACCGGCGCCGCGAGCTCGAGCGGCTGAGAGTGGCGCTCGATCACGAGCTCGAGCCGCTCGCGCGCCTCCGCCGCGAGCTCGTCCGGACCCTCGATCCGTGCCTGCTCGCCGAGGCCGAGCACCCAGGCCACCATCTGACGGGAGTCCGCGTAGTCGGTCTCGAAGATGACGCCGTCGTCGGCCTCCGTGACCTCGCCCGCGTGTCCGAAGTGACGGAGCGCGAGCCAGTCGATCCGGTCCGAGAGCCAGATGCGCGCGCGGCCCACGGGATCGCCGAGCTGCCAGTCCGTGCGGGTGGCGTAGGTGCGCGGGTCGAACTCCTCGGGGCGGTTGAAGTCGTGCTCCGCCTTCGACGCGTAGCCGACCTTCCCGCGGATGCGCGAGACCCTGAAGACGCGCACGTTGTCGCGCTCGTGCGAGTAGCCGATCAGGTAGAACTGCCCGCCGCGGAAAAGCAGGTGGTAAGGGTCGACCTTGCGCTTCTCCTCGGCGTCGCGCCCGATCGTGTAGTAGTCGAAGACGATCGTCTTGCGGCGGAAGATGGCCGTCTCCACCTTCGTCAGCCGCTGCGAAAGCTCGCGGCCGCCGGCGCCGGCCGTGACCGCCAGCGCCACGCTTCGCTGCTCCGGCGCGTCGAGCGGCGACGGCTTGCCCCAGGACAGCTGCTGGAGCGCCAGACGCAGTGGCTCCGCGTAGGCGAACTCGCCGTCGAGCAGGCTGAGGGACATGCGCAGCGCGCTCAACTCCCTGTCCGTGAACTCGATCGCCGACAGATAGAAGTTCTCCGGCGGGAGCGAGTAGTTCTCGGCCTCGTAATTGCCCTCCGCGGGCTTGTCGACCTTCAGGTGGATGCCGAGGGAATCGAGTTCGGCGCGGTCGGCGTAGAAGCGACGGGCGAACGCCTCGTCGTTCATCTGCGAGTAGCCCTCCACGTCCTGCTTGATCTCGAGGGCCGAAACGGGACGCCGCTCGGCCATCAGGAACGAGATCAGGCTGAGCTGGCGAATGAGCTTCTCGGTGTCCTTCGCCATCGCTGTACGAGGATAAGCGGGAAACCCGTGTAAATCCGCCCCGTGGCTCGGCGCCAGGACGGTATTTGCGGTCTTGCGGGGGCGATCCTGCCGGGAGTAAGCTCGGCTGGCTGAAGCCCAAGGAGGGGTTATGTATCCCGGGAGGTTCGAGTACCAGGCGCCGGCGACGCTCGAAGAGGCGCTCGCCACCCTGGACCGCTACGGCGACGAGGCCAAGGTGCTGGCGGGCGGGCAGAGCCTGATCCCGCTGATGAAGCTCCGCTTCGCCTCGCCGCGCGTGCTCGTGGACATCAACCGTGTGCCGGGGCTGGACACGCTGGCCGAGGAAAGGGGCGAGCTGCGCATCGGGGCGCTCGTGCGCCACAAGGACTGCGAGCGCTCGAGCCTGCTCGGCGGACGCAGGGCGGTGCTCGGCGACGCCGCGCCTCAGATCTCCGATCCGATCGTCCGGAATCTCGGTACGGTCGCGGGATCGCTGGCGCACGCCGACCCGCAGGGCGACTGGGGCTCGGCGCTGATGGCGATGGGCGGGCGCGTGGTAGCGCGCGGATCGGATGGCAGTCGCGAGATAGCGGTCGAGGACCTCTTCGAGGGACCGTTCACGACGACGCTCGAGCCCAACGAGGTGATCACCGAGGTACGAGTGCCGGACCCGGGCCCGAAGGCCGGCGGCACCTACCTGAAGCTCGAGCGCAAGGTCGGCGACTTCGCCACGGCGGCGGTCGCGGTGCACGTGTCGTTCTCGGACGGGACCGTCCGCCGGGCGGGGATTGCGCTCACGGGAGTGGGGCCGCGGAATCTCCGGGCCCGTGCGGCGGAGGAGGCGCTGGCCGGGGCGACGCTCGACGATGAGGCGATCGCCGAGGCGGGGCGGCTGGCGGCGGAGGCGGCAGAGCCGCGGGACGACGTGCGGGGATCGGCGGAATACAAGCGAAACGTCGTCCGGGTCTTCGTTGAGCGCGGACTGCGCAAGGCACGGGAGGTATGAACATGGCCGAGCTCGACACGGCCGCACCGACCATCCGGACCGTCACGGTCTCGGTCAACGGCGAGCCGCGCTCCGTCGACATCGAGCCGCGGCTGCTGCTCGCCCGCTTCCTGCGCGACACGCTCGGGCTGACCGGGACCCACATCGGCTGCGACACGACCAACTGCGGGGCATGCACCGTGCTGCTCGACGGTGTGCCGGTGAAGTCGTGCACCGTCCTCGCCGTTCAAGCCGACGGGCGCGAGGTGGGGACCGTGGAGGGCCTCGAGACAGCGGAGGGGCTGCATCCGATGCAGGCGGCCTTCCACGAGCAGCACGGGCTCCAGTGCGGCTTCTGCACGCCGGGCATGATGCTTACGGCGATCGCGCTGCTCGAGGAAAACCCGGATCCGAGCGAGGAAGAGATCCGCTGGGCGCTGTCGGGAAACATCTGCCGCTGCACCGGCTATCAGAACATCGTCAAGGCGGTGCGCCAGGCGGCCACCGCGATGCGAGAGGAGAGTTAGGGGATGGCCACCGAGCATGCGATCCGGGGCATCGGTCACTCGGTGGAGCGCAAGGAGGATGCGCGCTTCATCCGCGGCAAGGGCACGTACGTCGACGACGTGTCGCTGCCCGGCATGCTGCACATGGAGCTGCTGCGCGCCCCGTTTGCACACGCTCGGATCCGCTCGATCGACACCTCGGCCGCCGCAGCCCTGCCCGGCGTGGTGGCGGTGGTCACCGGCGAGCTCATGGCCGAGCACGGGCTTGCCTGGATGCCCACACTCTCGGGTGACACGCAGGCGGTGCTCGCAACCGACAAGGTGCGCTTCCAGGGCCAGGAGGTTGCCGCCGTCGTCGCCGAGGATCTGTATACGGCGGGGGACGCCCTCGAGCTGATCGAGGTCGACTACGAGGCGCTGCCCGCGATCGTCGACCCGCGCCAGGCGCTCGAGGAGGGTGCCTCGGTGATCCGCGACGACAAGGAGGGCCAGGACTCGAACCACATCTACCACTGGGAGTCCGGCGACGCCGACGCCACAGAGCGCGCCTTCGCCGAGGCCGACAAGGTCGTCACGCTCGACACCCACTACCCGCGCTGCCACCCGGCGCCGCTCGAGTGCTGCGGCTGCGTGGCCGACGTGAATCCGGCGACGGGCAAGGCGACCATCTACATGACCTCGCAGGCGCCGCACGCGCACCGGACGCTTTTCGCGATGGTCGCCGGCCTGCCGGAGCACCAGATCAGAATCATCTCGCCCGACATCGGCGGCGGCTTCGGCAACAAGGTCCCGATCTACCCCGGCTACGTCGTGGCCATCGCCGCCTCGCTCCTGCTCGGCAAGCCGGTGAAGTGGATGGAGGACCGCACCGGCAACCTGATCTCGACCGGCTTCGCCCGCGACTACCACATGCACGGCGAGCTGGCGCTGAAGGGCGACCGCATGACGGGCCTGCGCGTGAAGATGCACTCGGACAACGGCGCCTTCTTCGCCGACGCCCAGCCGTCCAAGTGCAAGGCCGGTCTGTTCCACATCGTCACAGGCTCGTACGACATCCCGGCGGCGCACGTGGTCACCGACGGCGCCTATACGAACAAGGCGCCCGGCGGCGTGGCCTACCGCTGCTCGTTCCGGGTCACCGAGGCCTCATACCTGATCGAGCGCCTGGTGCAGTCCGCCGCGTACGAGGCGGGCGTCGACCCGGCGGAGTTCCGGCTGCGCAACTTCATCAAGCCGGAGCAGTTCCCCTACACCTCGGCCACGGGGTTCGTCTACGACTCCGGCGACTACGAGGCCGCGATGCGGCTGGCCCTCGACAAGCTGGGCTACGACGATCTCCGGCGCGAACAGGCGCGGGCGCGCGAGGAGGGGAGGCTGATCGGCATCGGCGTCGCCTCGTTCACCGAGGTCGTCGGAGCCGGCAAGGGCACGGAGTACGACATCGCCGGCCTTCGCATGTTTGACTCGGCGGAGCTTCGCGTGCACCCGACGGGCAAGGCCGTGCTCAAGCTGGGCGTCAAGTCGCAGGGACAGGGCCACGAGACGACGTTCGCCCAGATCGTGGCCGAGGAGCTCGGCCTCCCGCCCGAGGACGTGGAGGTGCAGGAGGGCGACA
This sequence comes from Thermoleophilaceae bacterium, assembly GCA_036519295.1. Classification (GTDB taxonomy): domain Bacteria; phylum Actinomycetota; class Thermoleophilia; order Solirubrobacterales; family Thermoleophilaceae; genus JACVRW01. The sequence continues at coordinate 6,532 of DATDLN010000227.1, read as the reverse complement.
CCGACAACACTCCGTACGGGCTCGGCACGTACGCGAGCCGCTCGACGCCGACCGCCGGCGCTGCCACCGCCGTGATCTCGCGCAAGCTGCGCGACAAGGGGCGCGAGATCGCCGCCCACAAGCTCGAGGCGGCGCCGGACGACATCGATTTCAACGCGGGCCGCTTCTTCGTCAAGGGCTCGCCCGAGCGGGCGGTGACGATCCAGGACGTCGCCCTGGCCGCCTACACCGACCTCCCGGAAGGAATGGAGGCGGGGCTCGAGGGCGTGCACTACTACGACCCGCCCAACATGACGTTTCCGTTCGGAACCTACGCCGTGGTGGTCGAGGTCGACCGCGGCACCGGGCAGTGGAAGCCGCTCCGGGTCGTGGCGGTCGACGACTGCGGCGTCCGGATCAACCCCATGATCGTCGAGGGGCAGATCATGGGCGGTCTGACGGAGGGCTACGGGATTGCCGCCATGGAGCTGATCACGTTCGACGAGGAGGGCAACTGCATCGGCTCCAACTTCATGGACTACCTGTTGCCGACCGCCTGGGAGACGCCGACGTTCGAGATCGACCAGACCGTTACGCCCTCCCCTCACCATCCTCTGGGGGCGAAAGGCGTTGGCGAGTCGGCCACGGTGGGGTCGCCGGCCGCGTTCGTGAACGCGGTGGTCGATGCCCTCGCCCACGCCGGCGTCCGGAACATCGAGATGCCGCTGACCTCCGACCGGGTGTGGCAGGCGCTGTCCGAGGCGGGCCTGGCGGAGTGACGTTCCCAGCCGAGGTGCTCGTCGAGGCCGGGCGGCTGGCCGCGCGCGGCGAGCCGTTCGTGCTTGCGACCGTGATGCGCGTCTTGCGCCCTGCCTCCACGCGGCGCGGCGACAGGGCCCTCGTCACGGGCGAGGGGGCGCTCCATGGATGGGTGGGCGGCGACTGCTCTGAGCACATCGTCGTGCGCGAGGCGCTGGCGGCCCTTGCCGAGGGTGAGCCGCGCCTGGTGCGAATCTGTCCGCCCGGAGCCGACCTGGAAGTGCCCGACGACGTCGTCGTCGCGGAGAGCCTCTGCGCGTCGGAGGGGACCGTGGAGGTTCTGATAGAGCCCTGCCTGCCGACGCCGCTGCTCGCCGTGGTCGGCGACAGCCCGGCCGCCCGCACCCTTGCGCGGCTGGCGCGCGACATCGGCTGGCGGCTGTCGGACGGGGTCGTGACCGAGGTCGACGCGGTGGTGGTGGCGAGCATGGGCCGCGGCGACGAGGAGGCGATTGCGGCCGCGCTGGCCACGCGCGCCCACTACGTGGGCCTGGTCGCCAGCGCGCGGCGGGCGCAAAGCGTGCTCGCGACGATGCGCGAGGAGGGCATCGGCGAGGAGTCGCTCGCGCGCGTGCACAGTCCTGCCGGCCTCGACCTCGGCGCCTCGGCCCAGGAAGAGATCGCGGTGGCTATCCTCGCCCAGCTCGTGGCGTGGCGGCATACCCGCGCGCCGTCCGAGTCCAACCGCACTCACGCCGAGGAGGGTGCCGATGCGTCTTGAGAACTCGTTCGAGGTTCCCGCGCCGCCGGAGCAGGCGTGGGAGCTGTTGCTCGACGTGCCCCGGGTCGTGCCCTGCATGCCGGGCGCCGAGCTCACTGAGACGGTCGACGACTCGAACTGGAAGGCGAACATCGGGGTCAAGCTCGGCCCGGTCTCGCTCAAGTTCGCCACCGACGTGAGCCGCAAGGAGGTCGACGAGGCGGGCCGTCGGGTGACGCTGTCCGCGAACGGTCGCGAGGTCCGCGGCCGCGGCGCCGCGCGCGCCACGGTCGAGTCGTCGCTGGCCGCCGCAAACGGCGGCACGCGCGTGAACATCGTGACCGACCTCAGCCTCAGCGGACCGGCGGCGCAGTACGGGCGCGGGATGGTGGCGGACGTGTCCTCGCAGCTGGTCGGACGCTTCGCCGACTGCCTCAAGAAGCAGCTCGAGGCGACCCCAGCCGAGGCGCAGGCCGCGGTGGTCGAGTCGGCCAAGCCGGTGTCCGGGCTGCGGCTCGGGATCGCCGCCTTCTTCCGCTCGATCGCTCGCTTCTTCAGGCGGCTGTTCGGACGCGAGTGATCACACCGGCGCCGTACGGGCGCCGAGCGCGTAGCCGGCCAGATTTACGCCCACGTGCACCGCGGCCACGGTCGCGAAGGCCTCGCCCACCTGGCGGGCGGACATCCGCCACACGGGCAGAAAGAGCGGCCAGGCGCCGAGCACGAAGTCGGCCTGGTCGTGGATGGCGAGCGCGACCCCGAGCGCCGACCCCCCGCGCTCGCCGGGTCCGATGCCGAGCCGCCGCTTCAGGATGCTGTTCGGCAGCTCGCCGAGCACGACCGCCGCTCCGAGCGCGGCGCCGTGTCGCGCCGCGCCCGCCGCACGCAGCTCGGCCGGCAGTCGCCGCCGGTACCAGTCGAGCCTGTGGAGGGCGAGCGTGGCGGCGAACGTGCCGCCCGCCATCGCGAGCGCCCCGCGCACGGTCTTGTTGTCGCCGAGCAGTCGCTTGCCGCCGGGAGCCGCGCCGAGGTCGAGGGGGACCTTGAGGGAGGGCAGCAGGTCGTAGCGCAGGATCGGGGCGTGGACGAGCGCCCCGCCGATCGTGGGGAGGAAAGCCCACGCCGACCGCACCGCTCGCGCGCCTACGCCGCCTCGCGGGGCTGCTCCGCCCGCGGGGCGAAGTAGGCCGAGGTGGACAGCCCGCGGTCGAACGCCGACCAGCGCTCGCCGTCGGCGAGCGCCTTCTCGATCCGGTCGAAGCTGCCCAGATTTCCGCCGAGGTTGTCGATGAAGTGCACCAGCGTCGCCTCGCGCGTGCAGGGCATAACCGGGCTGCCGTGCTCGAGGCGGCCGTGGTGACTCAGGACGATGTGAAGAAGCGCGTCCGCATCCTCTGCCGGGAAGCCCTCGATGCGCTCGATCTCGCGGCGCACCGTGTAGTAGCCGAGCGCGATCTCGCCGAGCAGCTTTCCGGCGTCGGTCAGCTCGATGGCGCCGTTCACGAGCGCGTAGGCCTCCACCTTGCCGATGTCGTGGACGAGCGCGCCCGTGACCGCGACATCGCGGTCGATGGCGGGGAACGTGGCCGCGAGGGCGCTGACGCCCTGGGCCACCGACAAGGAGTGCTCGAGCAGCCCATGGCGGTAGGCCTGGTGGTAGTACTTGGCCGCGGGCGCCTGGTGCCAGCCTCGGCCGCTGTCGGTGGAGGAATGGATCAATCGCCGCAGCAGGTCGCGCAGGTGCGGCCGCTGGATCGTGGCGACGAGCTCCCCCAGGTCGGCCACCATCTGCTCGTACGGGACGTGCGGCCCGTCGGTGAGGTCCGCGAGCTCGTACTCACCGTCGACCGCGGCGCGCGCGGCGCGAACGGTTATGCCGCCGCCGTAGCGCTCGTCAACTGCGAACCGACCCAGCACGCGCACCACCGCGCCGGTGCAGCAGACCGGTGCGAGCTCCTCGACGGCGTCCCAGACCACGGCCTCGACGCTGCCTGTGACGTCTCCCAGCTGGAGCTTCAGGAAGGGCTCACCGTTGCGCTTCTGGCGGCGGCTGTGGGCGCGCACGACGAACACGGCGTCGAGCTCCTGGCCATCGACCAGGTCGCGCACGAAGCACTTCGAGAGGGTGAGCGAGGTCTGCTCCATCGAGTTTGCGACGGTAGAGCGGTGGTCGGACGGGATAGCCTGCACACAGATGGAGTCGCCCCCCGTCGGGAGAACCTGACATGGGAGTGGTCGTCGCCGGCGGCACCGGCGCCCTCGGGACGGCCGTGGTGCACGAGCTCGTCGACGCGGGCCACACGGTCGTCGCGACGTGGATCGTGCCGGAGGAGCGCGAGCGGCTCGCCACGCTGCCGGTGGAGCTCGTCGAGGCCGACCTCTTCGACGCGGGCGCGGCGGAGGCGGCGGTCCGGGTGGTCGAGGAGCTCGAGGCGGTCGTCGACCTTGTCGGCGGCTTCAGCTCCGGCCCGCGCGTGCACGAGACGGAGCCCGAGGACTTCGAGCGCCTGATCCGGCTGAACCTGACTCCCGCGTTCACACTCGCCCGCGCGGCGATGCCGCGCATGATCGAGCGCGGCGGCGGGGCATTCGTCGGAGTATCCGCGCGGCCCGCGCTGCGCCCCTTTCCAGGCGCCGCCGGCTACATCACCGGCAAGGCGGCGGTGCTGGCCTTCATCCAGGTACTCGATGCCGAATACCGCGGCCACGGGATCCGCTGCAACGCGATCCTGCCGAGCGTGATCGATACCCCGGCCAACCGCGAGGCTCAGCCCGACGCGGACTGGTCCAAGTGGGTGCCGCCCGAGGAAGTGGCGAAGGTGATCCGCTTCCTGGTGTCGGAGGACTCGAAGCCGACGAGCGGAGCGGCGATCCCGGTGTACGGCCAGGGCTAGCCGTCTCGCCCGCCGTAGTACGTGAGGGCGAGCCTGCCGAGGTCCTTTGTCGTGCCCGCGTTCTGCATCGCCCCCAGCGGGGCGCCGATGATCGGGATCATCTTGCCGCCGTAGTGCCGGGCGAGGCGCTGGAGGAGGTATCTCGCGAGCCGCCGGTGCAGCCTGTCCATGGGGCGGCCGGAAATCGTCCGCTCGGCCACGGCCACCGCTAGGTGCTTGCCCACCCCGTCGAGCGCCCGGCGTGCGTCGGCCGGAGTCTCGTAGACGCCCTGGAGCGCCAGCAGCTCGGCCGGGCGCATCGGGTGGCGGGGGTCGTAGCCGTGGGCCGCGGCGATATAGAAGATCATGCGGCTCTGGATCCAAAGCAACGCCACGATGTCGGGGGCCATCGTGAACACTCCGCCGAGGCCGAGGAGCCCTCCCTCGAGGCGCGCGAGCCGCACGTGCTTGCGGTAGGCGATCCGCGCGAGTTTCCTCGGCGTGTGGCCAGGGCCGGCGATCCGGACCCACTCCGCCGCCTCGGGGCCGAAGTGGTCCGCCGCCGCGAGCGCGATGTACTCGGGCGCCCGGGCCGGTTCTGCGAGGATTCGGTTCCAGAGCGACTGGGGCGGTCTCTCGAACCCCTCGAGCTCGGACTCGGTGGTCATCCGTTCGCAGTTTGGCGACCCGGCCGTTGAGGTAGGAGGTTCACATGGCTCCAGAGACAACCGCGACACCCCACCACGGCATTCTCAGCGACGAGATGCGGGACGAGCGCGCGCAGCTGATCGATCTGCTGACAAAGGCGTACTGGATGGAGATCGAGACGGTGATCAGCTACACCGCCAACTCGATCAACCCGGACGGCGTGCGCGCGCAGGAGATCATCGAGTCGCTCGAGGAGGACATCCAGGAGGAGCTCGGCCACGCGCGCCAATTCGGACAGCGGATCAAGGAGCTCTACGGCGTCGTGCCGGGCTCACTCGACTTCTCCGCCGAGCAGAGCTACCTGCAGCCTCCCGACGAGCAGACCGACATCGTGCACGTGATCAAGGGTGTGATCGAGGCCGAGACCGGTGCGATCGACCACTACAACAAGATCGTCGAGTTCTGCGACGACAAGGACCTCGTCACCCAGGACATGGTGATCGCGATCCTCCACGACGAGGAGGGCCACCGGCGCCTCTTCGAGGGGTTCCTGCGCGAGTACAAGGCCGAGGGCTTGGCCTGAGGTCGTTTCTCGTCTCTAGCCGAGCGCCTCGGCGATCAGCACTGTCGCGCCGAACACCGCGGCGAGCACCACGATGATCCCCACCACCCGGGGAGACGGGCCGCCGTGGATACCCGTCTCGTGCACGGCGGCGTGACCCTTGCCGCGCCGGAGCAGCCAGCGGTTGACCGGGAAGGCCGCGACGCCCGCTATCACCAGTGCGGCGGCCAGGCTGCCCCAGAACAGAAGGTCGCCGAGCCCGGCCTCCATCGCGCCTGGAATCACGAGGATGATCGCGTTGTCGACAAGCTCCATCGTCGCGATCGACAGCGTGTCCGAGGCGAAGGCGATGGGGATCACCGCCGCCAGCGCAAGCCCGGCCCGCAGGAGCGGCAGGCTGGTGAGGGAGTAGCCGAAGAGGAATGCCAGGGCGATCGCCAGCACGATCGTGGCGAGGTTCGACCAGCCGAGCGCGGTCCCAATCGCCACACCCACGATCTCGCCGATCGCGCAGCCGGTGAGGCAGTGCAGGGTCGCGCTGAGCGCTACCTGATCGAGTGCCCGCCCCGAGGTGGGCAGCGGCTCGTGGTGGTGGTCCGAACGCGTAGCAGCGGCTTCCATGGGCGGCATCGTAGCATACCCCTAGGGGGTATGGTCCTCCGCTACCATCGACGCCCGACTTTCCGGCGAGGTAGCTCAGTCGGTAGAGCACACGACTGAAAATCGTGGTGTCCCCAGTTCGATTCTGGGCCTCGCCATCTCTCGGTTTACCCTGCTAATCGCCGGATTTTGTGCCCGCCGTGCGGCGGCAGTCGGCCCGCGTTGAGGGCGGCTTTCGGCGTTTGGAGTCCAATTGAGTGTCCTAAACGGTCCCCAGTCCGGGGTAGAGGATCCCACCTCTGGTGACAAGACGGGGACTTGGCTCGGTGGACCCAAGCGAAGGTCGCGACG
>DATDLN010000226.1:0-2478 GCA_036519295.1 Thermoleophilaceae bacterium | reverse complement strand
CATCGCAGGCTCGACACAGCTCGCGGACCTGGGACGACCAGACCTCGGCGTCCGGGTCGCGCTCCAGTCGCTCGGCCACCTTGCGACCGAGCATCACGTCACCGAGCAGGCCGATCGTCAGGCCGTCCGGCTCAGCCATCGACAGTTTCTCGCGGTGCGTTCCGGGGACGAGCGAATCATGCCCGCTCCCCGCATGATGGTGGTCCTGTTCGCGGCTACAGGCGTCGTGGCGACCCCGCGCGGACGGGATCGCGAGGTCTTCGAGTAGACACGCGACGGCTTGCACGCCCGCCACCGGGCGTATAGTGGGTTGAGCGGGCGCTGTGCAGCGTGCAGGCGAGGCGAGTGCCTGAGGCCCCCCGCAAGAGGGCGGACCGGATGGCCTTACGGCCTTTGGGCCGAGACTCCTGCAAATAGACCACGAGGCGCGGGAGGAAGGAAATGCGCCGGAGCGAGCGCCGGAACCGGCCTGAAAGCCGCATCGAGCTGTTGAACGCCCGCTGGCACGATCACCGGCAGGGTCGGGGATTTGGCCGCTGCGCAGTCTGCGGCAGCGACGTGTCCGAGGCCATTCGCGCGGTCTACCGGGACGGGGAGCTCTTCCACGCGCGTTGCCTGCACTACCGCGCCGAGTCGACGTGACGCGCACGAACGATTCCCCGCACACGGACCCGAGCGGCGCTCGGAACGGCTCGCATGACGGCGCGCTGTGCGTCCTGCCGGAAGGATTCGCCCGCTCGCCCCTCGCGGTCGCAGAGCTCCGTGATGGCTCTACCGTCCGCCTCCAGCTACGGGGCGAGCTCGACATGTCCACGCGCCCGCAGGTGGAACGAGCCCTGCGCAGGGCGGAGGACTCCGGCGCCGTTGTGATCGAACTCGACCTCGGCGGCCTCACCTTCATGGACTCCTCCGGCGTGCACATCGCGTTGGAGGCCCACGACCGGGCTGAGCGGCAGGGCCACACCCTGGTGCTACTCGAGGGCGCGGACACGGTCCAACGAATCTTCAAGCTGACGGGCACGGAGCATCTGTTGGGCATTCGCAACGGACTTCGCGAGCCCCAATCCGGGCTCTAGTCGGCGACCACGACAGCTCGTCCGCGACGTCGGGGTCGGTGTGAACCTGGGCTGATGTATGGAGTCGCTGCGGGGCAAACCCGTGCCGGCGACTCCAGACCTTGAAGACGGAGCCCAGGACAAAGACCGATCCGAGGACCGGAGTCCTCGGACCGCCATCCCTCTCGACACTCGGCGCCATGGCCCAAACCTTGGCGATCGGCCCGATCTTCTCGGCGTGCCTCCTGGCCGGAACCGTCGCGGTCTTCGCCGGCTTCAACACGCCGCTCTCGGTGCTCCTCGGCGGACTCGGCACACTCGCGCTGTTCTACGTGCTCGCCCTCTACGGGCGGCGCTTTTGCCGGCCCGGGAGCCGTCTACGAGTACCTCGCCATGGGCGTTCACTCCTCGGTCGGCGTTGCCGGCGCGGGCGCGTATCTGCTCGGGCTCCTCTTTCTCGGACCCGGCGGCGGGTTCGTGACGGAGGGGTTTCTCACGAACAACCTGCTCGCGGGCGAGCTCTCGGTCGACCTCGGCCTAGGCCTCCCTGAGGTGCTCTCCGGCCGCCGGACCGCTCGTGAGCGCCTCCGCGCGTCCCAGCTCGAGCAGGAGCTCGGAACGCTGATCCGGAGGCGGAGGCTCCGCGAGCGCGCGCCCGAGGTAGGCCGCGGCGCTGTCGGCAGCGCCCTGCCCGAGGGCCGTCCGAGCGGCCCGCCTCAGCGTCTCGACGACCCACTCGTCGCCGCGGGCGGGTATGGCAAGGAGGTGGGCGGCCACCTGCTCGACTGGCGCGCCCCGCTCCGCGAGCAGTCTCGCGGCCCGCTCGTGCAGGATCTCCCGCACCCCGGGCGACACGTCACGGTAGACGGCGGCGGCCACCAGCGGATGAGCGAACGCCAGCGGCGGCTCAGCCTGCAGGATCTCCGCCCGCAGGAGCTCGGCCGCGCCGCGGCCCGCACTCGTTTCGTCAAGGCCGGCGAGCATCGCGACGGCGGAGAGCTCCGCGCCGTCGCCGCGCACGGCGATTGCCCGCGCCATGCTCAACTGCGTCCTGGGGGAGACGTGCGAGCCGCAATAGAACGGCGCGCGATACCGCACGCGGACCCAGATCGGCGACCACCCCCCACGTGAGCGGCGTCGCGGCTGACACGCTCGCCGTCGAGCGTCTTGAGGAGCTCCTGGAGCAGAAGCGGATTGCCGCCCGACGCCGCATGACATGCGTTCGAGAAGACATCGTCGGAGCCCTCTCCGAGTCGCTCGCGGACGAGATCCCTGACGGCGTGTTCGCTCAGTGGGGCGGGATGCAGGGTGGCAGCCAGCGGGTCGCCGGCGATCTCCGCGACCAGCGCCGGGTCCTCGCCCGGCTGAGTGGGCCGTCGGCTGCACACCACCAGCACCGGCAGACCCTCGAGGCGGCGTACCA
>DATDLN010000225.1:0-2199 GCA_036519295.1 Thermoleophilaceae bacterium | reverse complement strand
CTGGGTGGTTCGGTCGATGGGAGGACGGCCACCCAGGCCGTGCTCGGTCGTAGCTCGCCCGACCGCACGTGCTCGACCTCTCGCGCCTCATCGCCCGCGCAGCTCGAGCGCGACCGCGCCGAGCACCAAGGCCGCTCCGACAAACGCGCCGGCCCAGAGCGGCTCGTCGAGCACGGTCGCGCCCATCACGGCGCCGACAAGCGGTGTGACGTAGGCATAGGTACTGACCAGCGGCGCCGGCGCGCTGGCCAGTAGGCGTGCGTAGAGCATGAAGCCGACGAGCGAGTCGAAGACGAGCAGAAATACCGCTGCCCCGACGGATATCGAGCTGACGTCCGACCAACGAGCCGGATCGAGCTCGCCGAGCGACAGCGCGAGCAGCAACAACACCGTGCCACCGGCGAGCAGCTGAACCGCGTTGGCGACTACGCGATCGGCCGGTCGGTCGGCGTGCGCCGTCAGCAGGCTCCCCGCGGCCCACAGGATCGGCGCGACGACGAATGCCGCGACCGCCCACGGCGCCCCGCCGATCGCGCTGTTCGGCGCCGTCAGCACCACGATCGCGATGCCGCCGAACCCAGCCGCGAGCCGCACCTGCGACGCGACCGACACAGGGGTGCCGATCAACCCGCTCAAGAGCACGACCCACAGCGGGATCGTCGCCGCGAGGATCGCGCCGAGACTGGCGGTCACCTCGGTCAGCGCCACCATCGCGAGCCCTTGCCCACCCACCAGCAGCAACACGCCGGCGACCGCCAAGCGCCGCAGCTGCACGCGCGTGGGCGCGGGCCGCCCACGCGCCGCCACAGCAAGCACGAGCCCGGCGACCAAGAAGACCAGCGCCGCCCCGCCGACCGGCGGCACCGTGTCGACCATCAGCTTCATCGCCGGAATCGCCGAGCCCCAGCACGCGTAGAGCGCGAGCAGCATGAGCATCGTGCGGTCGGGGGGCGACACCGCCGTCCGTGCAGCCACCCGCTGCCGCGCGGCTCGCCCGGCGCGGCCACGGACCCGGCTCGTCGCCGCACCGATGATCATCGCGAAACTCATCACGACCTAAGGCTCGGCGGCCTCGACCGGCTCGATGCTCTGGGTCGGCCCGAGGATGCGCCTGAAGAGTGTGGTGTTCTGGGAGCTCATCGTCTCCTCCGTCTGCGGTTGAGCGATACGACCATCCTGGAGCTGAGAGGGCCTGCTCTCATCGGGCAAACGCCGCCACCTCACGTACGCGGGGCCTTACCTGGGGCGGGGGGTCCCTTACGAGCGAGAGACCGCCGCGCTCCGAGGGAGAGAGCGCGACGGTCTCGCCGAATTGCGGCCTCGCCCGCGGACGCCGGGGAGGAGGGAGAGTGGGCTCGGACCGTACACGACCTCCTGAGCGCGGCGCAGGTCGCCGCGTACGGCCGCTACGCCGAGCCACCGTCGGTGGCGCAGCTTGAGCGGTTCTTTCATTTCGACGAGCGAGACCGGGGCGGACTAGCTGGCGTCGCGGTGATCACAACCGGCTGGGGTTCGCTGCGCAGCTCGGCACGGTCCGGTTCCTCGGCACGTTCCTCGCGCGTCCCACAGAGGTGCCGGAGATCGTCGCGCGCAGGGTCGCTGAGGAGACTCGCCGCCGAGGACCCGGACCGCTTGGCGGCCTATGGTCGACGAGAGCCGACGCATCGCGAGCATGCCGGTGAGATACAGCGCGAGTACGGCTACCGTGACTTCTCAGACGCGTCGGCGCAGGCTGAGCTTCCGCCAGCGATCGTGTGGATTGCCTCACTGTCGGGCGCAGGTAAATCGCACGCGCGGCGCAGACCAAGTCGCACAACTCGGCGACCTGAGAGCCGTGCCGTAGGGGGAACCCCAACGGGACGCCCGTATGGCCGGAGCTGCGCTCCGCGCGGTCGCGGCGTCCGGGTGTCCCGTAAGACCCGCCCGGGTGATGTGTCGCGGTGAAGGAGCGTCAAACGGGACACCCGCCGCTCCCGCATTCATAACGCGAGCGGGCGCGGCCGCGGGCAAGTCCGGCGCGCCTCGTCTGGACGAGCCGCGACAGCACGGCCCGCACTGGTGCAGACTCCCGCAATCACAGACGGAAGCGGGCGTCTGCCGGGCGGTGCTGCGGACTCCTCCCGATCGTCCCTTGCAGGAGCGGTACGGAGGACGGTGCGGACGCCTGCTCCCGTGCGGGAGGCGAGAGTCAGGCGGTCT
>DATDLN010000224.1:0-11524 GCA_036519295.1 Thermoleophilaceae bacterium | reverse complement strand
GTGGCAACAGGAGACGCCGAGCCCGGGGCCGACTACCGCCGCCCTTGGCAGTAGGCGAACCCGGACAAGAAGCGAGCCCAGGACCGACGCTACCGGGGAGCGGAAGGGCCGGGACGCCGACTGCTGTCGTTCGGGCCCTAGGTCCAGGTGAGCCCCGAGCGCGTGGACCACCAGCTTGCGCATGCCTCTCCTCGCTCTCCCTCCGGCGCCCGAGCGGCCGGGAGCCTACTCGTGAGCCGACGGGTGGGGGCGAGGTTGGTGCGGCGGCGCCTTCTCACCGTATGGAGGCACTCGACGAGCTCGCCGTGGCGCTCCGCGGCCGCCTGATCGAGCGGGCGCGCTCGGGGGAGGCCTCCGAGGCGGGGCTCGAGGCGGAGGTGCGGAAGCTGGTGGAGCGCGAGGCGGCGCCGCTGCCGGAGGAGGATCGGGCGGCCCTGTGCGCGCGGGTGGTGCTGCTCGCGCGCGGGCTCGGTCCACTCGAGCCGCTCTTGTCCGATCCGCTTGTGGACGAGGTCATGGTCAATGGCCCGGGGGAGGTCTACGTGGAGCGTCGCGGCAGGCTGGCCCGAACGGGGGTGGCTTTCGCGAGTGACGCCGAGCTGATGCACGCCATCGAGCGGATTCTGGCGCCACTAGGCCGGCGCGTGGACGAGGCCTCGCCTCTCTGCGACGCCCGGCTGCCGGACGGCTCCCGCGTGCACGTGGTCATCCCGCCGCTCTCGCTGTCGGGTCCGTGCCTGACGATCAGGCGCTTCCGGCGCGAGGGATTCTCGCTGCGCGACCTTGTCGCCCGCGGCACGCTGCCGCCCGAGCTGGCCGAGTTCCTGGCGCTGTGCGTGGCGGGGCGGGCCTCTTTGCTTGTGAGCGGCGGCACCGGCTCGGGCAAGACCACGACGTTGAACGCGCTCTCGGGGGCGATCCCGGGGGAGGAACGCATCGTGACGATCGAGGACGCCGCCGAGCTGCGCCTGCGGCAGCGCCACGTGGTGCGGCTCGAGGCCCGGCCGGCCAGCCTCGAGGGCCGCGGCGAGGTGACGATTCGGACCCTCGTGCGGAACGCGTTGCGCATGCGGCCGGATCGGATCGTCGTCGGCGAGGTGCGCGGGGCGGAGGCGCTCGACATGCTCCAGGCGCTCAACACTGGGCACGACGGCTCCCTCACCACGGTTCACGCCAACTCGCCGGCCGATGCGCTCCGTCGCGTGGAGACGCTCGCCCTCATGGCAGGCGTCGGCCTGCCGCACGCGGCAGTCCGCGAGCAGGTGGCGAGCGCGCTCGACCTTGTGGTGCACCAGGCGCGGCGCCCGGACGGCTCGCGCATCGTCGAGTCGGTGAGCGAGGTGGTGCGTGCGGTCGGCGGGGTCGCCACCCGCGAGCTGTACAGGTGCGGCGACAGGCTTCGGCCGCCGGCGGACGGAGTGCTGGCGGCGCGGCTGGGAGGGATGCGGGGCCGGGGACGGGATCCCGCCCGTTCGCGAACGCCTCGGCACCCTCCGCCCCATCCCTCCGGGGCGGAGCTCGTCGAGCCGAAGGATGACGGGCGGGAGGTCGAGCTGGCGGAGGCCGCGGAGGATCCGAGACTGCCGCCAGAGCTCCCGGATCTCGGGCCCGGCAATCGGGGGGATCCGGTGTGAGGGAGGAGTCGGGGTGAGTGCGGCCACCGGTCTCGCCTTCCTCGCGGGCGCCGCCGGCGCCGTCGGCGCGCTGGAGCTGTGCTGCGGGGTTCCGACCTGGCTCTCGCGCAGCGGCCCGGCACTGGTGCGCGGCCTGGCGGATCTCGCGGACGTGCTGGTCCGGATCGGTCGGGAGGGACGGGACCCGGGAGCAGTCGAGCGCCGAAGGCTCCTGCTGGCCGGCGCGCTCGTCGCCTTCCTCCTCGGTTTCGCGCTGGCCGGGCCGTTGCCCGGGCTTGGCCTGGCGGCCGGCGGCCCATGGCTGGTCTCGCGCGCGCTCCGTGCGCGGCGCGAGCGTTACCGCCGCGCGGTCGACGACGGAGCAGCGCAGATGGCGGTCGCGATCGCCGACGCGCTGGGGGGCGGCCACTCGCTGCGCGGCGCACTCGAGGAGGCGGGCGGATCGGTGGACGGGCCGGCCGGACATGAGCTCCGGCGCGCGAGCGCCGAGCTCGCCGCGGGAGCGACCACCGAGGGTGCACTCGAGTCCATGCGCGCACGGGTGCACTCGCCGCGGATCGACGCGATCGTGGCGGCGTGCCTCCTCCAGCACCGCGCCGGCGGCGACCTCGCACGCCTGCTTCGCCACAGCGCCCGCTCGATGGAGGAGCAGGCTCGCCTCGAGGCCGAGGTGCGGGCCGCGACCGCCCAGGCCCGCTTCACCGGACTGCTGGTCGCGCTCCTGCCCCTCGGCGGCGCCCTGCTCGCGGAGCTGGCAAGCCCCGGCTGGTTCGCCGGCCTCTGGAGATCGTTTCCGACCGCATGGCTCGTCGGGATCGCCCTGGTCCTGCAACTCGTTGCCGCGGTCGCGATGCGAAGGCTCGGGCGCGTGCGCTGGTGAGAGTCGTGCGGTCCCGCCGCCCGTCACCCGCGATCCCCATGCGCATCCTCGGGCGGGCGCACCGGTGAGCCTCGCGGCTTCCCTTGCCTTCGCCGCCGGCGCCTTGGGGGTAATCGGTCTCGGGCTGCTTGTGGGCCCGCTGGCCCCTCGTTCCAGGGGCGCGCGTGGGACGCGCCTCCTCCGCGCGCTCGCGGCCGTTGGGGGCCGGCTGCGCTCCGGTGCCCCGGCGCCGCGGGACCTCGCCGCGCGGATCGCCGCCGCCGGCCAACCGGCCGGACTCAGCGCACGAGACCTGATGGCCGCGAAGATCGCGGCGGCCCTGGCGTTCGCGGCTGGGGGCATGCTCCTCGCCACGGCCGCGCCCGGAAGGCTCGGGCCCCTGTTCGCGGTCCTCGCTCCCGCCTCCGGCTTCCTCTCTCCCGATCTCTGGCTGGCACGCCTCGCCGCCGCGCGAGCCCGCCGGGTCCGGCGTGAGCTCCCGACCCTGCTCGACCTCCTGCGCGTGACGATGGAGGCCGGCAGCTCGCTCGGCGAGGCTCTGCGTTCGGTCGGCGAGCGAGCCGACGGGCCATTGGCTGCCGAATGGAAGGCCATCGGCCGCCAGGTAACGCTCGGCGTGCCGCTCTCCACGGCGCTCGCCGGCATGGTCGAGCGCGTCCCGCTCCCCGAAGTGCGCGCGCTGGTCGCCGCTCTCGATCGCGCCGGTCGCCACGGCGCGCCGCTCGCCGAAACGCTGGCGGCCCAAGCGCGCGACGCGCGCTTCGCATTGGCGCGGCGCGTGCGCGAGGACGCGGCCCGAGCCGGTCCGAAGATGCAGCTGGTCGTCGCGCTGCTCCTCGTGCCATCGGTTCTGTTGCTGGTGGCCGCCGCGTTGGCGGCGGCGCTGCTTGGCTCTGGGGGAGAGGTGGTGCCTGTGTAGCGGGGGTCCCGGCCGAAACGGCGAACGCTCCGGCGCGGCCGGCCGGACAGCCGGGGGGCGCCGCCCGGCCCTGCCCGGCCCGGGCGGCTCACCCCGGCCCTACCCGGCCCGGGCGGCCTGGGGTTGGGCGATTTATGTGTCGAGATGGAGTCGAAACTCGCCCAACCTCCGTGATCCATCGCCGCGGCGTCCGTTGACAGCGCCCATCGGAGATCGCGTCGGGCCGCTTGGGGGCGGGTGCCCCTGCCGGCTCTGCTTGCCCGGACGACGACCGGTCGGGTAGAACTGCGGGATGGCGAGGGCTCTCGCGTCAACGTTGGTGGCCGCGGCTCTTGTTCTTCCCGGCGGCGCCGCCGCGCGACTGGGCGGCCACGACGGCTCCGCCGTGAGTCACGGGGTTGTCGTGGGGGATGTCACGCCGCGGTCGGCGGTGCTGTGGGCCCGAGGGGACCGCGGCGGAATCCTCCAGGTGAGGTTGTCCGGGGGGCCGCACCGGCGGATCGAACCAGTTCCCGTGAAAGTCGCGGACGACTGGACCGGCCAGGTCCGCCTCGACGGCCTGGCCCCCGCCAGGAGGTACTTCTACCGAGTCCGCTTTGGCCGTGGCGGGCCCTCCGCGCGCGGATCGTTCAGGACCCCTCCTGCCGAGACGAAGGAAGCCTCGGTACGGCTTGCCTTCGGCGGCGATGTGGCCGGGCAAAACGTCTGTCGCGACGCCGTCGAGGGCTTCCCGATACTGGACACGATCCGTGCCTGGCGGCCGGACGTCTTTGTCGGGCTGGGCGACATGATCTACGCCGACAACGCGTGCTCGGCCACGGGCTTGTACGGAAACGCCCAGCTGCCGGGAGACTTCGGGCCGGCCACCGACCTCGCGGGCTTCTGGGCGCACTGGCGGTACAGCCGGGCAGACGCGGCATCGCGGCGCCTGCTCACGAGTACCGGCTATGTCGGCGTATGGGACGACCATGAGGTCATCAACGACTTTGGACCGCTCACCGACGTCGGCACCGCGCCGCCCTACCCGCCCGACCTTCATCTCCTGCCGATTGGGCTGCGCGCGTTCCTCGACTACACGCCCATAGCGAGCGCGCCGCGCCTCTACCGCTCCCTGCGCTGGGGACGTCATCTCGAGCTCTTCGTCCTGGACACGCGGAGCTATCGCGACGCCAACGGCGCAACGGACAGCCCGGAGCACCCCAAGACCATGCTCGGTCAAGAGCAGCTCGCGTGGCTAAAGGAAGGGCTCGTCAGCTCCGACGCGACCTGGAAGGTGATCGTCTCGAGCGTGCCGATGTCGATCCCCACCGGTTTCCCGCCCACAAACGGCCGCGATGGCTGGGCCAACTTCGACCAGGCGACCGGCTTCGAGAACGAGCTCCTCGACATCCTCAGGTTCATGGCTGAGCACGGGGTCGACAACCCGGTCTGGATCACAACCGACGTGCACTTCGCGGAAGCGTTCCGCTACTCGCCCTTCCCCGAACACCCCGACTTCGCCGTCCACGAGATCGCCACCGGCCCGCTCAACGCCGGCATCTTCCCGAACCGCCTTGTCGATCCGACCCTGAACCCCGAGGTCCTCTTCTTCCACGGTCCGGCGAGCACCGCCGACGTGACGACCTGGGACCAGGCGAAGGGGTGGTTCAACTTCGGGACGCTCGAGGTCGGAGCCGGCGGCGATCTGACGGCCGGTGTCGTGGATACCGCCGGCGAACCCCGGTTCTCACTCACACTCGAGCCGCGCTAGCAGGCGGACGTTCACCCGCTGCGTGTGCGCTCGACTCGACCGAGGGTGCACGGAGAGGTCGCCCGGGCGCTCAGGTGGAGCGACCGAAGCGCTCCACCGTTCGGGCGACGTCGGCGCGGGAGGACACGTCGAGCTTGCGGAAGATGTTGCGCATGTGGGTTTCGATCGTCTTCTCGCTGAGGAAGAGCGCGCTGGCGATCTCGGGATTGGTGTGGCGGTCGACTACCAGCCGGGCGACTTCGAGCTCGCGCTCTGTGAGTGTCTCGAGTCCCTCGCCGTCCGGCTTGCGCGCCCGAGTGCGCCTGGCGAAGCGGCGGCCCAGCTTGCGCAGCTCGCGCTCGGCCTCGTCGCGATAGCGCCGCGCCGCACAGGCTCCGAGCTCGCGGGCGGCCGCCTCCAGCTCGGCGATGGCCCGGTCCCTCTCGCCGGCGGCGGCCAGCGCCCTTCCCGCGAGCGTGCGCGCGCGTGCAGCTTCGACACGGGCGCCGATCTCCTCGCTCGCTGCAGCCGCGGCGAGGGCTCGATCTGCGGCGATCACGGGATTCCCTTTGGCGAGCGCCACGGCGGCGGCAGCGCGGTCGGCCATGGCGGTGACGGCCGCGAGTCCCACCCGGTCGGCCGTGGCCCTCGCGCGCCCCGCCGTCTCCTCCGCCTCATCCGTTCGACCGACTGCCAGCCAGCCTCGGGTCAGGAGCTCGAGGTAGTGAGCCCTCCAGGGGAGCGGGATGCGCGGCAGGTCCTTGCCGTCGGCGGCGCTCAGCAGGACTTCGATCGCGCGCTCGGACTCGCCCTTCTCGAGCAGGGCGCTCGCCAATGCCCACCTCGCGTTGGTGGAGACGAGGCGGTCGTCGAGGTCGCGGGTGACTTCGACGCTCTCCTGCGCGACGCTCAGGGCGAGCTCGAGGTCGCCGGCCGCGACCGCGACATAGCCGCGGCTGAGCAGGGTCCATCCCAGCGACTCCAGGTTGCCCGATAGCCGGGCCGCCTCGACCGCCTCGTCGAGCAGGTCGGCGGCCTCGGTCACGCGCCCGGTGGTGTGCAGGACCGTGACCAGCACTGGGATCAGGAAGGGAGCGACCTCCCCCTGCCCGGTGCCACGGGCGAGGTCGAGGCCTCGGTTGGCGTGCGAGGCGGCGTCGTCGTAGCGGTGCAGATACAGGTCGGCGGCGCTGAGACTGGTCAAGGCATCGAGACGGACCGCGAGCCTGTCGTCGGGAAGCGCGTCCACGAGCGCCGCCGCCTCAGACCGGTGGGCCTCGGCCTCTGGGACCGGCCCCATGAACGCCGTCGCGACGGCGAGCACGCCCAGACTCGCGGCGGTTAGGGGCTCGTCGAGCGCTCGCGCGACGCCCAGCGCGCGCTCGCCCCAGCGGCGCATCCCCTCGTAGTCCATTCGGTAGAACTCCCCGGCAGTCAGGTGCAGCATGAGCTCGACCGCCTGTGTGGAGGAGGCGTCCGAGAGCCCGCTCAGCGCCTTGGTGAGCCGCGCGTGTGCCTCCTCGTGGTGTCCGAGCAGCTGCTCCACGCCGGCACAGGCGCCGATCAGCTGAACTCGCAGCGTGGCTTCGTCTTCAGACGTGAGGTCGATGCTCTCCAGCAGGGCGACGCGGCTGTCCTCGAACCGTCCCGTGGCCGCCTGCGCTCCGGCGAGGGCCATCAGCAGGTTCACGCGCTCGGACCGCCGGCCGCTGTCCGGCAACAGCCCGAGAGCGGCCGCGAGCCAGCGGGCGGCGCTGACGGGTGCCCGCTTGGCCGCCGCCTCGCCCGCCTCGCGCAGGGTCGCGACGGCGGCCAGATCGCCGTGGCGGGCGGACTGCTCGACGTGGTGAGCGCGCGCCGCGGCGGGCGCTCCCCGCTCGGCGAGGGCGCGTGCGCTGCGCCGGTGCGCGGCGATCCTGGCTCCCGGCGAGCACGATTCGTACACGGCGCGGCGGACGAGCGGATGGCGAAAGCGGAACCTGCGCGGTACGTGCGTGGCGTGCACGAGGTCGTGGGCGACCAACTCGTCGAGCGCCTCGAGTGCATCCGGCTCCGCCATGCCGGCGGCCGCGACGCTGAGATCGAGCTCGAAGGGGTCGCCCGCCACGGCGGCCCCCTCCGCGAGGCTGCGTCCAGGGGCAGAGAGGGCATCGAGCTCCTCCGCGGTCGCTCCCGCGACGGCGGCGGGAACGCCTCCGCCGTCGGCGCTCAGTCGCCACGCGCCCATGCGGGCAAGCTCGAGCAGATAGAGCGGATTCCCTCCGCTCGCCTCGTAGAGGCGGTCGTATTCGGCCGGCCCGGCCTCGTTCACGAGCGCGTATGCCTGGGCGCGCGGCAGCGGACCAAGGTCGACCCGGCGGTCCGCGGCACGCATCCCCCGCTCGATCGTGGACATGAGGGCGCGGTCGATCCGCGCCCGGCGGAACGTCGCGGCCACCATCACCGCGGCGCGTGGAGGGCGCCTCACGAGATGCGAAGTCAGCTCGAGCGATGCCCCGTCGGCCCAATGCAGATCGTCGAGCGCGAGCACCACGGGCTGCTGCGCGGCCAGGTGCTCGAGCAAGCCGCAAACGGCGCGGTGGGCACGGAAGCGTTCGGCGGCGGTGCTGTGCCGATCGGATCCGGGGGCGAGCGTGCGGAGCGCGGGGAAAACTCTGGCCAGCTCCCTCAGGTCCTCGCGGGCGAGCCGCTGAAAGGTATGTGCGTCCAGCGACTCGAGGTACTCGTCGACGGCGTCCACGACGAGGCCGAACGGAAGCGCGCGCTCGAACTCGGCGGCGTTGCCATGTAGCGCAAGGCAACCGCGCTGCCCGGCGCGAGCGAGAAGCTCGGCCAGGAGGCGGGACTTGCCGATACCCGGCTCGCCCGTGACGAACAGGAAGCGTGCGGCGCCCGCAGATGTCCCCTCGAGCAGCTGCTCGACAAGCTCCAGCTCGCTCTCACGGCCCACGAAGGGCGGGGCCTGGTCGGTCATGGGCGAGTCCCTCCGCACCGAGCATAGCCGGATTGGGCCCGGCGATTCAGGGTGTTCCCCCGATGTCAACCAGGGACCAGGGGGCCATGCTGAGGCGAGATGCCGCGCTTCCTGCTGGAGCACCGCCACACCGCTGCGGAATGCGGTACCGTGTTCGCGGCCTTCAACGCCTTCGACAGCCCGCTGCGGCGCGCGTCGACGACCGGCTCGTGCTTCTACGGCGACCACCGGATCTGGTGGGAGGTGGACGCCGCCACGGCGGAGGAGGCGCTCGCGCGCCTCCCCGGCTACGTCGCGGAGCGGACCACGGCGTCCCCAGTGCGCGCAGTCGAGATCCCCTGAGAAGGCTTCGGCGAATCTCAGGGTTTTCCCCCGATGACCGCGCGAGCCGGAGCAGGGAGGCTGGCCTCACTGCCGTGACCGCCACCGGGGGAGACACCGTGAAGAGGTCCCGCAACGTCGCCCAACGCGCTGCGCACTGGAGTGCCGAGCACCGCAAGACAGCGATCTTCGGCTGGCTCGCCTTCGTCGTCGTAGCGGTACTGCTCGGCAACGCCGTCGGCAAGAACATGATCCAGGACGCGGACCTGTTCTCCGGGGAGTCACGCCGCGCCGAGCAGACCCTCTACGACGCCGGCATGAGGCCGAACGACGAGCACCTGCTGATCCAGAGCAGGAAGCTCACCGTCGACGATCCCGAGTTCGCGGCGACCATCAAGGACGCCGCGGCACGGCTCTCGCGCACCGAGGACGTCAAGAACGTCGTGTCGCCGCTGACCGGAGAGGCGCCGATCTCGGAGGACGAGCACTCCGCCCTGGTCGACTTCGAAATCACCGGTGACTCGCTGGAGGCGGCGAAGCGGCTCGAGCCGGCGAAGGAGGCCGTGAGCGCGGTCCAGGACGCCCATCCTCAGCTGCGCGTGGAGCAGTTCGGCAGCGTCAGCTCGAACAAAGAGCTGAACGACACGTTCACCTCCGACCTGGCGAAGGCGGAGTTGCTGTCGTTCCCGCTCACCCTGCTGATCCTGATCATCGCCTTCGGCGCCGTGGTGGCGGCGCTGGTGCCCCTGTTGCTCGGGATCACCACCGTCGTGGCGACACTGGGACTGGTCGCACTCCCCAGCCAGCTCTCCCCGATCGACAGCAACCTCCAGTCGGTCATCCTCCTGATCGGCCTGGCGGTCAGCGTCGACTACTCGCTCTTTTACCTGCGGCGCGAGCGGGAGGAGCGCGCCGCCGGGCGCAGCGAGCGTTCCGCGCTCGAGGTCGCCGCCGCCACCTCCGGGAGGGCCGTGCTGATCTCGGGCCTGACGGTGATCGCGGCGATGGCGGGCATGTTCCTGACCGGGGACATGACCTTCATCTCGTTCGCCGAGGGCACCATCCTCGTGGTGGCGATCGCGATCGCGTCGTCGCTGACCGTCCTGCCCGCGGTACTCGCCTGGCTTGGGGACCGTGTCGACAAGGGTCAGATTCCATTCCTTAGCCGCTACCGGCGACCGGCGGGCCAGTCGCGGTTCTGGTCCTGGCTGGTGCAACGGGTCATGCGCCGGCCCTGGCCGGCGATCCTGCTCGCCGGCGGTGCCCTGGTGGCGCTGTCAATACCGGCCCTCAACATGAACATCGCGGTCACGACCACCGACGACCTGCCTCAGGACCTCGCCGTGGTCAAGACCTTCGACCGAGTGCGCGACGCCTTCCCCGCGGAGGCCGTGACCGTGGACGTCGTCGTCAAGGCGGATGACGTCCGTGCCGGACCCGTCGCGGATGCGATCTCCGACCTCCGGGCGCAGGCCGATGGCGCCCTCGAGTTGCTCCAAGGCGCGGAGATCGACTACAGCAAGGACGGAACCGTCGCGCTCATGTCCATTCCCACGGAGGGCAGTGGCAACGACGAGCAGTCCACCGACGCCCTCAATGTGGTCAGGAACGACCTCGTTCCGGCCACTATCGGTCAGGTCGAGGGTGCCACGGTGAACGTCACAGGGATGGCCGCTCAGTCACAGGACTTCAAGGACCTGGTCGCGGACCGCCTGCCGCTGATCTTCGGGTTCGTCTTCGTGCTCGCGTTCGTGCTGATGCTGTTCACGTTCCGCTCGATCGTGATTCCCATCAAGGCGATCCTCCTCAACCTGCTCTCGGTCGGCGCCGCGTACGGGATCCTGGTGCTGGTGTTCCAGGAGGGCTACGGGGAGGACGTGCTCGGCTTCACCTCGAACGGCGGCGTCACCTCGTGGCTCCCCCTCTTCCTGTTCGTGATCCTGTTCGGGCTCTCGATGGACTACCACATCTTCATCCTGTCCCGGGTTCGCGAGTCCTACCGGTCCGGGATGACCACGACCGAGGCGATCCGGCACGGAATCTCGACCACCGCCGGCACCGTTACCAGCGCCGCCGTCGTGATGGTGGTGGTGTTCTCGGTCTTCGTCACGCTGAGCTTCCTCGACTTCAAGGAGATGGGCGTGGGCCTCGCGGCGGCCGTCTTGATAGACGCCACGATCATCCGCGGCGTCCTGCTGCCGGCGTCCATGAGGGTGCTCGGCGACTGGAACTGGTATCTGCCGAGCTGGCTCGAATGGATCCCGCACGTCGCCTCCGAGGGCGATATTGCGCCGCCGGTCGAGGAAGAAGGGCCTCCGGGCCCGGACGAGCCGGAGGCCCCCGACGAGTCGCGGCGCGCGCCGGCCCCCGTATGACTCTCGATGCGTGCCCCACCGCCGAAACTCTTGCCCCGGATGCGGCTCCTTCCCTAGTCCGGCTTAGCTGAGCCAGACGTGGTACGTGTCGAGGCGGCTGACCGCGTCGCCCGTGAAGGTGAACACCTCGCAGAAGACGAACTCCCGGCGGTCGCGGCCCTTCATGGCGACGCTTCCTCCGCCGGTGCAGGCGACGGTGTCGCCCTCCTCGATCAGGCGGTCGATCGTGAGCGCAGGGCTGCCCTCGAGGTCGTCGTTCTCGATCTCGGCGTCGAAGGCGTCCTTGCCCCGCAGCGTCCTGTAGCCGTGCAGCTCCCACACGACGTCATCTGTCAGGCAAGACAGGATCTGCGCGTGGTCGGTGCGCCGGAATCCGTCGATGTACTTCTCGACGATTTGTTTGCGCGTGGACACGGTGTTCATCTCCGTTTCGCGTCCTCATCGGAATTTTGCCTACCTGGGTGCGCCCGCCCTTGAGCGCGCGACTCATCGCGGGCGGCGCATTCTCCGCCCCTGGCGTGTGAGCCGCGAAGGGGCGCGATACTTGGCGAGCGATGGCGCCGGAGAACGTCGAGCTCGTCCGCCTCTCCTACGTGCTGCTCGAAGAGCTGCGGGAGGCGAAGCCCGGCACCCTCGAGCGCGCCTTTCGGGAATGCTTCGACGAAAGGCTCGAGGTCCGCATCCCCGACGCC
>DATDLN010000223.1:0-7979 GCA_036519295.1 Thermoleophilaceae bacterium | reverse complement strand
GCCCAGCGCAGCTCCTCGTAGAAGCGGTTGTCCTTGCGGTAGCCGTCGGCCTCACCGGCGAGCACGCGGCGCACGGCGTCGGGGTGAAACACGGCGTAGAGCGTGGCCCGAAGCCCGGGCGGGCCGACGACGAACCGAACGACGTCGCCGTACGCCCGCCGCGCGCGCTCGTAGGTGCCGAGCACGTCGCGCCGCAGGTCGAAGGCCGAGCCGACCAAGGGCGCGCCGCGAGGGCCTGGCGGCAGCGTGGCTGAGTACGTCATGCACGTGCAGACGTCGCCCGTGCAGGATTGATTCCCACCACCCCGATGGTCTTCTGTGCCGCTTCTCACGCAGCCCGTGTGCGGCGCCGGTTACCGTCGACGTTGGTTATGGACTCGACTGCAAATCGGCTCGGCATGGCCTGGACGGCGGTCTTCGCAATCTATTGCGCGGCCGTTCTCCCGCTTCTCGGCTGGGCACTCGCCCACGCCCTCTGATACAGCCGCCGGCTACGCCGGCCGCCCGTCGGGCACGATCACGCCGCGGCCGTGGATCTGGCCGCCCATGAAGTCGTCGATCGCCTCGTTGATCTGGTCGAGCCCGTAGGTCTTGGCGCGCAGGTCGACCTTTCCCTGTACCGCAAGCTCCATGAGCTCCAGCAGCTCCACGTATCGGCCAGACCCGCTCCTCGGGGCTCAGGTTGCGGTGGTAGGGGTAGAAGCAGTTGATGAAGCCCTCGCCGTACTTGTTGGCCCAGTTCTCGGGGCTCGCATCCCAGAAATGGACGTGTGTGTCGACGACGAAGGACTGCTCTCCATCTGGCGCGCGGTACCCGGGATCTCCTTCCAGGTCGCCGGCAATCGAACTTTGGTGGCACCTGTCCTGTAACCAAGGCCCCGCTCGATCACTAGAAAGAGGGTGATGACTTCTCCCCGCCACGCATGGGTCCGTCTGCGCGTTCGGCTCTGGCCGATCGTGCAGACGGCGGCTGCCGCCGTGGCAGCCTGGTACCTCGCGAAGCTCTTCGTCTCCGAGGAGCGACCCGTCTTCGCGTCCATTGCGGCCGTGATCTCCCTCGGCGCCACGCACGGCAGGCGCGACGAGCGGGCCCTCGAGCTGATCGGGGGCGTCGTCCTGGGCATCACGGTCGCGGACCTGCTCATCCGCGTGATCGGCACCGGTCCCCTCCAAGTGGGTGTGCTGGTGGTGCTCGCCATGGCCACGGCTGTGCTCCTCGGTGGCGGCCCGCTGCTCGTGACCGAGGCCGCGGTATCGGCCATCCTCCTCGCCTCGCTCGAACCGGCGTCCACCGAGCTGTTGTCCGCGGACCGCCTGATCGAGGCCCTGGTGGGGGGCGGGGTTGCCTTCGCGGTCAGCTCGCTGGCCTTTCCCCTCGACCCCCAACTTCACGTCGGCCGCGCCGTGCAGACGGTTTTCGGTCAGCTTGGCCGGGCGCTGGATGAGCTCGCGACGGCGCTCGACACGGGCGACCGGGAGCGGGCAGCCGCGGCTCTCGTCGCCGCGCGAGGGCTCGACGGCTCCGTCCGCGAATTGGACGAGGCGCTCGAGACCGGCCGGGAGACCGCTCGCTCCTCACCACTGAGGCGACCCTCCCGCGTCGAGCTGGCTCGCTACGCCGGCGGCGCGCGGCACATCGACTTCGCGGTGCGGAACACGCGGGTCCTCGCTCGCCACGTGCTCCGGTTCCTGCGGTCGGACGCCCGCGCGCCCCGCGAGCTGTCTGAGGCGGTTCGCGAGCTGGCGCTGGCGGTGTGGGCGCTCGCGGCCGAGTTCGAGGACCCCGCTCGCCCAACCGATCTTCAGCTTCATGTCTCGCGCGCCGCGGCCAGCGCGCTCGCAGCACATGACCCGGCAAGAAGTGACCTCGCTCTCACCGAGATCGTGGGACAGGTTCGGTCGACCGGTGTCGATCTGCTCCGAGCCTCGGGCGCCGTGGGATCGGCCGGCGACGTCTCGACCGAGGAGCTCCTGCTTCGGCTGCCGGAGCCGTGGGGCGCTGCACAGGAAGCGGCGTAGCGCCGCTTCCCCGGTGATCGACTGGGCCCGCACCGTCCACGGCATCGGCGACCTGCACGCCGGCGCCATCGCCCCCGATCGCCTCGCCACCGTACTGGACGACGTGCTCACCCTCCCGACCCCGGCGCTGCACCTCCAGATCGGCGACGCGACCGAGCACGGCACCGCGGCCGAGGACGAGATCGCCCTCGACTGGCTCGCCCGGCTTCCTGGCCCGCACAGGACGATCCTCGGGAACCACGACATCCTGCACAACAGGCGCACCGACGGCCAGTGGGCGCGAGCTTACGGGCTGCGCTCGAAGAACTTCGTCGTCGACCTTCAGTTCGCCCGGATCGTCGCCGTCGGCCCCGACCGTAACTTTCCCGCGGAGAGGGCGGGGCTGCTCTCGCCGGGCACGCTCGCCTGGCTCGAGCGCGAGCTCGAACGTTCGCCGCATGACTGCTGGATCGCCAGCCATTGGCCGCTCTTTGGCACCGTGCTCGGCGACCCCAAGAAACTCTTCACCTCGGCGATGAGCAGCTTCCACGCCAAGCCGGACCGGGATCTGCGCAAGCTGCTGGCACGCCACCGAAACGCCAAGGCCTGGCTGTCGGGCCACACCCACTCGCCGCTCAGCGCGCCCGGCCTCGTTACTCGGGCACGCCTGGCGCGCCGGCGTACGATCCTCGCGGTGAACCTCTCGGCGCTCGTCGGGATCGGAAAGACGCGCAAGCCCGGCGACCCGCTCCGCTCGCTCTACGTCACCCACCGCCCCGACTCGATCGAGGTGCGCTTCCGCGACCACCGCTCCGGCGCCTGGGTCGCGGTGGGCGGCGAGCGCGTGGTCAGGGCTCGTGTCTAGCATCCGCCCTCATGGAGGTGGTCCTGGTCCGCCACGGCGAGACGGAGTGGAGCAGGGACCTACGGCACACGGGACGCACCGACGTACCGCTCACCGAGGCCGGGCGGCGAGAGGCCGAGCGCCTGCGCACGGCGCTGGCCGGTCGCAGCTTCGCCCGCGTCTTGACCAGTCCGCTCGAGCGCGCCGAGGAGACCTGCCGGCTGGCGGGCCTCGGAGAGCGCGCCGAACGGATGGACGCCTTGCTGGAGTGGGACTACGGCGAGTACGAGGGGATAACCACGAAGCAGATCCGCGAGAGCCGGCCGGGCTGGTTCCTTTGGCGCGACGGCTGCCCGGGTGGTGAGACCGCGGCGGACGTGGGCGCCCGGGTCAATCCGCTCGTAGATGAGCTGGCCCACCTCGACGGCGACGTCGCACTGTTCTCGCATGGCCACCTGTTGCGCGTGCTGACCGCGCGCTGGCTGGAGCTCCCGCCCCAGTGCGGCGCGCTCTTCGCCCTCGGAACCGGCACGCTCTCGATACTCGGTTACGAGCGCGACGTGCGCGTTATCCGGCGCTGGAACGCGCCGGTCACCGGCTGAGTTCCTCGACCAACCCCGCTCAGCCGGTTATTGTTGCCGCGTGTTCGCTCCGGTCGCGAGCGTGGCCGATGGGCTCGCCGACGCGGTCTCCGACGCCCACGTCGGGTGGCTCCTCGCGGCGGTGAGCCTGCACGTGGCCGGCCAGCTCTCCCGGGGCTTCGCGTGGGGTGGCGTGCTTCGCGCCGCGTGGCGGGACGTGTCCCCTCGGCGGGCCTGCGCCTGGTACGTGTGCGGGGCCGGCCTCACCGGCGTCCTGTCCTCCCGGGGCGGCGACGCGGTGCGAATGGGCTTGGCGAAGCGCGAGGTTCCGCAGGCGACCTGGCCCGCGCTGGCGGGAACGCTCGCCGCCGAGGGGTCGTTCGAGCTCGTCTCCGGGGTGGCGCTGGGGCTCGTGGCGCTCGGCGTCGGGGTGGGCGGGCTCCACGTGCCGTCGCCGTGGGTGATCGGGGCGGTTCTGGCGGCTACGACGGCGGTGACCCTGCTCGCCCTCCGCTCGCCCCGGCTCCGGCGTGTCACGAGCGAGTTCGGGCACGGCCTGGCGGCGCTTCGGAAACCGCGGCACTTCGCCTGCCGGGTGCTGCCCTGGCAGGTCGCGGGGCGGCTCCTGCGCCTCGCCAGCCTAAGCTGCTTCCTCCATGCCTTCGGGCTCCCCGCCGGCCCGGCGGTCGTGATCGCCGCGACCGTCGTGCAGGGCTCGGGCAGGTGGCTGCCTATCCCCGGGGCGGGGACGGCGGCCGCGGCCGCCGCTCTGCTCGCGACGCTGCCCGTCGCGGCAGGGCACCCGGTGGATGCCGGGGCGGTCGGCGCCCTCGCCATCGCTCAGCCCGCGGTCCTGACCCTCGTAGGGGTCGCCGTGTCGCTTGCGCTCCTCACCGCGCTGCTGGGTGTGCGCACCCCACGAGCGCTCATGCGGGCCACCCGCGCCCTGACGCCTCAGCCCGCAGCCGCCAAGCCCTAGCCGCGCTTGGAGCTGACCTCGGCTCGCGCAGCGCTGTGCGCGCGCCAGCGCTGCCAGCGCGAGCCGGGCTTGGCGGGTCGCACCGCTCCGACCAGTCCCACCAGCGGCACGAACACGCCCACTATCCCCATCAGCAGCTTCCCCTTGAGCATGCACACGATCCCGAACGCCACGCCAAAGAGCTGCCAGGGGAGCAGGAAGAGCGTCGTCTCCGATCCGTCCAGCCTCTCGCCGCCGATGCCGAGCAGCACCATCACGGCCTCGTGGACGTCGATCCAGAATTGGAGGCCGAGCAGGGTGATCAGGAGCAGGCAGGTGGTGACGACCACCGCGTCGATCGACTGGCGGCCCTTCGCGGACCAGTAGACGTCCTGGAGGTTGAGCCAGAGCGCGAACTCGTCCAGCGTGAGGCCCATGCCGATCCCGAAACCGATCGCGACAAGCTCGATCCAGGGGGTCCCGAGGTCGAAGGAGAGGCCGAGGTAGCCCGTCGTGAGCAGCAGGAGAATCCCCCAGACCAGATGGTGGATGTGCGTGCCGCCCTTTGTCTCGACGGTGCCGGGCCACCAGCTGACCTGCGCTCGGATCATGTGTGCGCTCGTGCGGATGAATCCCCACGAGAGGAGGAACGCGACGAGGATCAGGAAGTGGTACTCCTTGCCCGCCGCCTCGATGTGCGTCTGGTACGCCTGCTCGAGATCCGAGAAGAAGCGGTCCACCGCCGCGATCGTAGCCTCCCCCGGTTCGCTCCGTACGTCTTCGGGCTCGACTACACCTGGGAGTGCGCGGCGATGTGATCGACGGCGCCCTCGGCGGCCCGGCGGAGCAGGAGTACCTGCTTCAGGCGCGCCAGATGCAGGCGCTCTCACTCGCAGAGCACATCCCGCTCGTCTGCTTCGGCATCGCCTTCCCGGCGATGGTGCTGTTCCTGGAGGGCTTATGGCTGCGGACCGGGGATCCGCTCTACAAGGCGGTCGCCAAGCGCTGGTCGAAGGCCATGATCATCCTTTTCGCCTGCGGCGTCGTGACGGGGACGATCCTGTCCTTCGAGCTCGGCCTTCTGTGGCCGGAGTTCATGGCCACCTTCGGCGAGGTCTTCGGGATCGGCTTCGCGCTCGAGGGCTTCTCCTTCTTTATGGAGGCGATCTTCATCGCGATCTGCGTCTACGGCTGGGATCGCCTGCCGCCGCGCGTCCACTTGGCGTGCGGCGTGCCGATCGTCATCGCCGGAATCACCGGCGCCGGGTTCGTGATCTCCGTCAACGGCTGGATGAACAAGCCGGAGGGTTCGACCTCCGGAACGGCGAGGTCGTGAACGTCAAGCCGTTCGAAGCCCTGTTCAACGACAACTTCTGGCACGAGCTCGTGCACATGTACCTGGCGGGCATCATCGTGGCGGGCTTCATCGTGGCCGCCGTCCACGCCGCCGGCTGGCTCCGCGGTCGGCGCGAGCGTCGCCACCGCGTCGGCCTCGTGGTGGCGCTCACCTTCGCGGCCCTCGCGGCGCCGGCGCAGCTGCTGGTGGGCGATTGGGCCGCGCGCACCGTGGCCGACAACCAGCCCACCAAGCTGGCCGTCTTCGAGGGGCTCGGTCCGACCGAGGACGGCGCGCCGCTGCACGTGCTCGGCATCTACGAGGACGGGGACGTGAAGTATGGGATCGAGTTCCCCAAGCGCCTCTCGCTGCTCGCCTACCATGACCCCAACGCGCGCGTGCAGGGGCTCGACGCCGTCGCGGCGAACGACCGCGCGAGCGAGACCGGAATCAACATCGTCCGCCTCTCCTTCCAGGGCATGGTTGCCATCGGAACCGGCCTCGCGGCGCTCGGCGTTCTGTTCCTGTGGATCTGGTGGCGCCGCCGCCGGCTCCCCCACTCGCCCTGGTTCTACCGCGCGGTCGTGGCCGCCGGTCCGCTCTCCTTCGTCGCGCTGATCGCCGGCTGGGTGACCACGGAGGTCGGCCGCCAGCCCTGGATCGTGTACGAGGTGATGCGCACCGAGGACGCGGTGACGGGCGCGAGCGGGATCCCCGTTTGTTACGGCGCGCTGGTGGTTGTCTAGGTCGGTCTTGCTGCGATCGCGGCCGTGATGCCGCGGCGGCTGGCGAGGAAGCCGCTCGAGGTCTAGTGGCACCTCCGGCAAATCCGCACCCGCTTCGGCGGCTCCGGAAGCCGCCATGCAGCGTCCTCGGTCGGGGCACTGCCTTCTGGCAGTGCGTAACCCGGGGGTATTCCGGCCGTAGGCCGGATGTAGGGGGCGGAGCCCCCCTGGTCCTTGCCTGGCTACCTCCGGAACTCGCCGACCCGGGCACGGACCTGCCGGAGGCACCACTAGTGCTCGCCGACCTCGCAGCCGCACTGATAGTGATCGGCCTCACCGCCTATGTCGTCCTCGGAGGCGCCGACTTCGGCACCGGCATCTGGGATCTGACGGCGAGCGGTGAGCACATGCGTGCCCGGATCAAGCGCTCGATGGGGCCGGTGTGGGAGGCCAACCACGTCTGGCTGATCTTCGTGCTCGTGCCGCTATGGACCGCCTTCCCGCCCGCGTTCGGGTCGATCACCTCGACGCTCGCGATCCCCTGTTCGCCGCGGCGGTCGGGATCATCCTGCGCGGCGGAGCGTTCGCCTGCGCGGCGAGGCGGCGACGATGCTCGAGGCGCACGGGCTCGGCGCCGTTTTCGCGCTCTCGTCGATCCTCGTGCCCTTCTTCCTCGGCGCCGCCGTCGGGGGGATCGCCTCCGGCCAGGTGCCCGTGGGCAACTCCGAGGGCGACGCTTGGAGCTCCTGGTGGAACGGGACGGGCGTTGTCGTGGGCCTGATCGCCGTCGTCACGGGAGCGCACCTCGCCGCCGTCTTCCTCGGCGCCGACTCCCACCGCGCCGGGCAGCCCGAGCTCGTGCGGGCGTTCCGCACCCGCGCGCTGGGCTCGGGCCTCGCCGCCGGGGGCCTAGCCGTCGTCGGCCTGCTGGTCGTCCGCTCGGACGCGCCGGACCTCTACGACGGACTCACCTCGGGCGCGGGCTTGGCGTGCGTGCTCGGCTCGGCCGCGGCGGGACTCGCGACGCTCGGGCTAGAGTGGCGCTCGCGTTTCGAGCCGGCGCGATACACGGCCGCGGTCGCGGTGGCGGCGATCGTGGCCGGCTTCGCCCTCGCCCAGCGGCCCTACATGCTGCCGCCCGAGCTGACCGTTCAGGAGGCGGCCGCGCCCGACGCGACGCTGGGCGCGCTGCTGGGCTGCGTAGCGGTCGGGATGGTGGTGCTGGTGCCGGCGCTCGTTTGGCTCTTCCGCCTCCACCTCAGCGCCCGCCTGGACACCGGGAGCAACGTTTGAAGGCCGCGCTCGCCCTCTTTGTCCTCGGCACCGCGGTGCTCGTGCCGTTCGACGCCCCCGTCACGCTCGCGGCCGGCGTGTTTCTGCTCCTGGCGTGGATCGTGGTGGGAGTGTTCGCCGTGGCGAGCCCCGAGCGGCTCGCGGGTGACGACTAGCGCGGGAGCGGAATGACACAGCAACCGGACCTCGGTGCCGTCGCACGGACCATCATCGAGATCTTCTCGCGCAGGTCACAGGCGCACGG
>DATDLN010000222.1:0-20642 GCA_036519295.1 Thermoleophilaceae bacterium | reverse complement strand
TGCTGGGCAACGGCTGGGACCTCCAGCACGCCCAGTCGGTCGTGACCGAGGACATGCCCCCGCCGGTCCGCCGGGCCGAGCCGACCCTCTACCGCCTGGCCAGACGCACCGACGGGGGCGCGCCGGCGCCTTAGGCCACGCCCGCCAGCGCCGGCTTGATGTTCTGGTTGAAGCGGAAGAAGTTGTCGGGGTCGTACTCCGCCTTGATCTGCGCCAGCCGCTCGTAGCTCTCGCCGAACGCGGCCCGGACCCGGTCCTGTCCCTCGTTGCCGATGAAGTTGAGGTAGACGCCGCCGTTGGAGAAGCGCTTCAGGTCCGCCGAGATCCCGCGGGCCCAGGAGAGGTGCCGCTCGTCCCCATCCGCGCTCTCCCAGAGCGCGAACGGATGGGAGACCCACGGCACGTCTCGCCGCGACATCGGCGTGTCGCCGGCTCCGTTTCGGGCGACCTGCCCACCCCACGGGAAGATGATCGACTGGCACGCCGATGGGACCGGCATCCGCTCGGAGTGCGACGCGAAAACGTTGATCGCGTCGTCGCTCAGCTCGTCGAGATAGTCGGCGGTCCAGTAGTTACGCAGACCGGGCGGATCGTCGATCATGCGCTGGAACTCCACGTATGGCATAGGGCCGACGAGGTCCACAGCGGGCTCGAGCTCGCGGAAGCGCGCGGCGTAGGGCTCGCCCTCCTCGGGATTCTCTCCTGCCCAGAACACGGCCGCTCCGCAGCACAGCTGTCCCCGCAGCTCGGGCGGCACGAACTCCTCGGGGGGCCCGGTCAGGTAGACCACGGCCATCGCGAGTTCGTCGGGCCCCGGATCCAGCACCTCGCGCATCGCCTCGGCGACCTCGCGGCCCCGCTCGCCCGGCCACAGCATCAGACCCGCCATCACGGTGGGGCCGACCGGATTCAGCCGGAGCTCGAACGCCGTGGCTACGCCGAAGTTGCCGCCGCCGCCGTGCAGCGCCCAGAAAAGGTCCGGGTTCTCGTCGTCGCTCGCGCGCACGAGATCGCCGGCCGCGGTCACCAGCTCGACCGCGATCAGGCTGTCGCAGGTCAGCCCGTACTTGCGCTCGAGCCAGCCGGAGCCGCCGCCGAGCGTGAAGCCCGCCACACCGGTCGTGGAGATGCGGCCGCCGGTGGTGGCGAGTCCGTGCTCCTGCGTGGCGGCGTCGAACTCGCCCCAGGTCAGGCCCGCCCCGCAGCGGACCGTTCGCTCGGCTGGATTTACCTCAATCGCCTTCATGTTCCGCACGTCGACCACCAGGCCGTCGTCGACCGTGGACATGCCCGCTACGGAGTGTCCCCCGGCTCGCACCGCGGTCGGCAGTTCCGTGTCCCGCCCGAACCGGACCGCGGCCGCCACGTCGTTCACGCTCGCGCACTGCGCGATCACCGCGGGCCGCTTGTCGATCATCGCGTTGAAGAGCGTCCTTGCCTCGTCGTAGCCCTCGTCCTGGGGCTGGATCACGCGTCCCTGGAAGCCGTCGTTCAGCTCTGCGACGGCCGTCTCGCTGAGCGGGCCAGTGCTCATTGGAGGAACCTTCTTTCGAATTGGGAGTGAGGGGCTGACGGAGCCTAACGGCCCACGCCCGCCGAGTCGAGTGGATCTCGGCTACTCCTCGCCGCCCGACGCCTTGGCGGCCGCGAGGCCGCCCACAAGCACGAGCAGCACGGTCGCGGCCGCGCCGAGCTTGACCTTGTTCTGCGTCATCTTGCGTTTGGCCACCCGCGTGGCGACCTGCCACGTGAGCCAGCCGAGGATGGTGTACGCCTTCCTGCTCATGTGCTCCTCGTTCCCCGGTTTGGCGTGTTGTAAGCCCCGGGTAGTCCCAGAAAGCACATGACGACGTACGGACGCGTCGTTGTACTGGCCAAAATGAGTCTGGCCGCCCTCGTCGCCTCGCTCATCGTGGCGGCGTCGGCGTTCGCCGCCGAACCCGCCGCGCACGTATGGGTGACGACGCCCGACGGCGCGATGAAGCTGAGCGACCGCGGCCCGGTCGAATTCCGGCCCGGCGGGTCCGAGCAGCTCACCATCAGCGTCGATCCGAGCCGCTCCTATCAGACGATGGACGGCTTCGGCGCCTCGATCACGGACTCGTCGGCCCACGTCCTGTACCGGCTTGACCGCAGCACGCGCGACGCGACGATGAGGCGCCTGTTCAGCCCGACGGACGGCGGCCTCTCGTTCCTCCGCCAGCCGATGGGCGCGTCCGACTTCGTGGCGGGTGACTTCTACACGTACGACGACCTGCCGCCGGGCCGGACGGACTACCGGATGAGACGCTTCTCGATCGCGCACGACCGGGCACAGATCCTGCCGCTCTTGCGCCAGGCGCTGGAGCTGAATCCGCGCCTGAAGGTGATGGGGACGCCGTGGAGCCCGCCGGCCTGGATGAAGACGAACGGGTCGCTGATCGGCGGGCGGCTGATCGACGACCCCCGTATCTACCGCGCCTACGCCCGCTACTTCGTCAAGTTCGTCACGGGCTATGCGCGCGCTGGCGTGCCGATCAACGCCGTCACGGTGCAGAACGAGCCGCAGAACCGCAGGCCGAACGGGTATCCCGGCATGGACCTGCCGGTGGCCCAGGCGGCCAAGCTGATCGCGGAGGTCGGACAAGCCTTCCGGGCGGCCGGGCTGCGGACGAAGATCATCGGCTACGACCACAACTGGGAGACGCACCCCGACGACATCGCCTCGACGCCGCCCGGCGAGGATCCCGAGACCGAGTACCCGTCCAAGCTGCTCTCGAGCCCGGCCGGTCGCTGGCTCGCCGGCACCGCATTCCACTGCTACAGCGGCGATCCGAGCCGCCAGATGGCGCTCCACCGCGCTTTCCCCGACAAGGGCATCTGGTTCACCGAATGCTCGGGCTCGCACGGGCCGAGCGACCCGCCGGCGCAGGTCTTCTCCGACACCCTCAAGTGGCACGCGCGCAATCTCGTCGTCGGCGTGACGCGGAACTGGGGCAAGACCGTGGTGAACTGGAACCTCGCGCTCGACCCCTCCGGGGGCCCGCATCGGGGTGGCTGCGATACCTGCACCGGCGTCGTGACGGTCGGGCCCGGCCAGACGGTGACGGAGAACGCCGAGTACTTCACGCTCGGCCATCTGGCCCGCTTCGTACGCCCGGGGGCGCAGCGGAGCGCCAGCACCTCATTCGGGACGACCGGCTGGAACGGCCAGGTCATGGACGTGGCGTTCCGCAACCGGGACGGCTCGACCGCGCTCGTCGTGCACAACGAGAACGACGACCCGCGGACCTTCGCCGTCGCGCAGGGCGGCCGGTCGTTCGACTACACGTTGCCGGGCGGCGCGTTGGCGAGCTTCACCTGGCCGGCGTCGGCGGCACTCGACGACGGCCGCATGCTGCTGGACGCCGAGCGGATGAGCGCCACCGCATCGCCCCTCGCCGACGCCGCGAACGCGGTCGACGACGACGCCACCACGCGCTGGACGACCGGCACGGCTCAGCAGCCCGGGCAGTACCTGCAGGTCGACCTGGGTCGTGCCCAAACGATCCGCCGCGTCGTTTTCGACACGGGCGTCGACGTAGGTGAGTACCCTCGCGGCTACGCGCTCTTCGCCAGCGTCGACGGAGTGCACTGGAGCGATGCGCCGCTCGCTACGGGTGCCGGCACGGGCCAGCTGACCACCATCGACATCCAGGCGACCGAAGCACGCTTCCTTCGCGTCGCCCAGACCGCGACCGCGCCGCAGTGGTGGTCGGTCGCCGACATACGGGTCTACCGCTGAGGAGGACACCCATGAGGTTACGAGCGCTGTTGACAATCGCCGTCCTGGCGGTGGCAGCCGGCCCGGCCGCCGCGGCGGCCGGCGCGCAGGATCCCCCGTACACGGACCCGAGCCTGCCGGTCAAGAAACGCGTCGACGACCTGCTCTCGCGCATGACGCTCGAGGAGAAGGTCGGGCAGATGACCCAGACCGAGCGCTACCAGGTCTTCGACGACGCGACGCCGATCACGACCTGGAAGCTCGGCAGCATCCTCTCGGGCGGCGGCTCGACGCCGCCCCAGAACACGCCCCAGGCCTGGGCGGACATGGTCGACCGCTTCCAGCAGGCGGCGCTCGACACGCGCCTGGGCATCCCGCTGCTGTACGGCGTCGACTCCGTCCACGGCCACGGCAACCTGCTCGGCGCGACGGTGTTCCCGCACAACATCGGCCTGGGAGCGACGCGCGACCCGGCGCTCGTTCGCGAGGTCGAGCACATCACGGCGGAGGAGACGCGGGCAAGCGGGCCGCAGTGGAGCTTCGCCCCCTGCATCTGCGCCGCCCGTGACGACCGCTGGGGCCGCACCTACGAGAGCTTCAGCGAGAACCCGAGCCTCGTAATCCGCATGGAGACCGCGATCGACGGCTTCCAGGGCCGCCGTCCGCGGCTGGCCGACCGCGATCGCGTGCTCGCCACGGCCAAGCACTACGCGGGCGACGGCGATACGCAGTACGGCACCGGCAGCGGCGACTACCCGATCGACCAGGGGATCGCGATCACGAGCCGCGAGGACTTCTGGAACACGTCGCTGCGCCAGTACGTCCCGGCGGTCCAGGATCACCGCGTCGGCAGCGTGATGCCGTCGTTCTCGAGCGTCGACTGGACCGAGGACGGCGTGGGCAATCCGATCAAGATGCACGCCAACCAGGAGCTGATCACGGACGTCTTGAAGCGGTCGATCGGCTTCGACGGCCTCGTCATCAGCGACTGGGAGGGGATCCACCAGATCCCCGGCGACTGGGCGACCCAGGTCCGGACCGGCGTCAACGCCGGCATCGACCTGATGATGGAGCCGAACGCCTACCAGAGCTTCATCACCACCCTGCTCGACGAGGTGGGCGCCGGCCGCGTGCCGATGAGCCGGATCGACGACGCCGTCAGGCGCATCCTCACGAAGAAGTTCGAGCTCGGCCTCTTCGAACATCCCTTCACGGACCGCACGAACATCGACCAGATCGGCTCGGCGGCGCACCATCGGGTGGCCCGCCGCGCGGCGGCCGAGTCGCAGGTGCTGCTGAAGAACGAACGCCGGACGCTGCCGCTCAGCAGGAACGCGAGGGTCTACGTGGCCGGCTCCAACGCCGACAACATTGGCAACCAGGCGGGCGGCTGGACGCTGACCTGGCAGGGGGGCTCGACCAACGTGATTCCGGGCACGACGATCCTCGACGGGATCCGCCGGCTCGCGCGTCCGGGTCGGGTTACCTACAGCAAGGACGCCTCCTTCCCGATCCGGCGGAACTCGGTCGGCATCGTCGTGGTCGGCGAGACGCCGTATGCCGAGGGCTTCGGGGACGTCTTCGGCCCGCGCTGGGCGTTCGACCCCGGTGACAACAACGTGCCGCGTCCGGTCAAGGACATGCAGCTGTCGGCCGCCGACAAGGCGGCGGTGGACAAGGTCTGCGCGGCGACCCGGAAGTGCGCCGTGGTCATCGTGTCCGGCCGTCCGCTGATCGTCGATCCGGCGCAGCTCGACGAGATCGACGCGCTGGTGGCGGCCTGGCTGCCGGGCAGCGAGGGCACAGGCGTGGCCGACCCGCTCTACGGCCGGCGACCGTACACCGGCAAGCTGCCGATGACCTGGCCGCGGACGCTCGCTCAGGAGCCGATCAACGTCGGAGACGCGAACTACGACCCGCTGTACCCGTACGGCTACGGGCTGACTACGAGACCACGCTAGGCGCCACAGGCGAGGGCCGGCGGCGCCGAGACGGGCGCCGCCGGCTACTCGTTGTCGTCGCCCGAGCCGACCGCCTTGGCGGCCACCAGGCCGGCGACCAGCAGGCCGAGCACCGTCGCG
Source organism: Thermoleophilaceae bacterium (assembly GCA_036519295.1). Classification (GTDB taxonomy): domain Bacteria; phylum Actinomycetota; class Thermoleophilia; order Solirubrobacterales; family Thermoleophilaceae; genus JACVRW01. Next base: position 14,819 of record DATDLN010000222.1, on the reverse strand, counting down.
GCGGCGCCCAGCTTGGTCTTGTTCTGCGCCATCTTGCGCTTGGCAACGCGCCGGCCGATCTGCCAGACGATCCAGCCGAGCACGGTGTAGCCCTTCCTGTTCATTTGCCTCCTCGCTTCCTGTTTCGCATGTTGTACGCCATTCGCGACTGCAATGACCACAGCTCGATGAAGCCCGGGCTCGCCTGCTGCGAGAACAGCCCGCCCGACTCGCCAAAGCCGGCCAGCGCAGGGTCGTAGAGCGCGTTCGGCGACCGGCGGGCGACGGCCCGAACGCTTCCCTTGAACAGCCGTACCGTCACCTCGCCCGTGACCTGCTCGTTCACCGCGTCCATGAGCGCGTTCAGGTCCGAGAGCAGCGGCTCGTACCACAGCCCGGCGTACACGAGGTACGCCCAGTGGTCGTCGAGGTGCGGTTTGAAGGTGTTCTGGTGGATCGTCCCGACGAGCTTCTCGAGCTCCTTGTGGGCGGTCAGGATGATCGCGGCCGCGGGCACCTCGTAGAGATCGCGCACCTTGAGGCCCACGATGCGGTCCTCGACGTGGTCGACGATCCCTGCGCCGTGGCGGGCGCCCAGCTCGCCGGCCCGCTCGAGCAGCTCGACGAGATCCATTCGCTCGCCGTTCAGGGCCACCGGGCAGCCACGCTCGAACTCGACCACGACGTCCTCCGGCTCGTCGGGTGAGTCCTCGGGGCGGGTGACCAGCTGGAACACGTCGTCGCGCGGCGGCTCGTCGAGGTCCTCGATCGGCCCGCCCTCCGAGGAGCGGCCCCAGAGATTGTCGTCGATCGAGTAGGGCGGGGACTCGGTGCCGCCCTTCACCGGGATGCCGTGCTCACGCGCGTAGACGATCTCCTCCTCTCGGCCCATCTGCCAGCCCCGCACCGGGGCGATGATCTTCATCTCCGGATCGAGCGCGATCACGGTCGACTCGATCCGAACCTGGTCGTTGCCCTTGCCGGTGCAGCCGTGGGCGATCGTGTCGCAGCCGGACTTACGGGCGTACTCCACCGCCAGCTTGGCTATCAACGGGCGGCCGAGCGCGGTGAACAGCGGGTACCCGCCGCCGTAGAGCGCGTTCGCCTTGATGGCCGGCAGCACGTAGTCCCGGGCGAATTCCTCGCGGGCATCCACCACGTGGCAGTCGAACGCTCCGAGCCGCAGCGCCTTGCCCTTCACGACCTCGAAGTCCTCCCCCGGCTGGCCGAGGTTGACCGTGAGTGCCACCACCTCGGCCTCGTACTCGTCCTGGATCCACTTCAGCATCACGCTGGTGTCGAGGCCGCCCGAGTAGAGCAGCAGCACGCGTCCGACCTCTCCGGGCTCGGCCTCGTACGAAGCCGTCTTGATGAGGGTGCGGCGTTCCTCGCTCACGGGGCGAGCCACCGTAACAGGCGTGCCACGTACTCCTCGGGGAGCCCACGCTCGCGTGCGCCGCGCACGAGGACCGCGGCGTACTCGGGCGTGGGCGGCACCTCTTGGGGTTCCTTGTCGATCACCTGGTAGGCCTCGGCTTCGAGTGGGCGGCCGTCCGGGGCCTCGACCCGGACGGTGATCCGCCGGTACGCCCAGCCCGCCCCTTCCTTGGCGTCGAGGCGGTCGAGCGTACCGTCGGGGAGGTCGTACATGGCGCCCCACACCTCCTCGCCGGGGGCCGGCACGATGTCGACGGCGCCGCCGCCCCAGCGAATCGAGCGCCGGTTGAGGGCCAGCCGGTGGTCGGGAAGTCGCGCCACGCCGACGAAGCGCGCAGCGCGGCACCAGCCGTCCATCTCGGAGGCGGCGAGGTTGCTGCCGTAGGCGAAGAGCACGGCGGTCACGGGACGAGTGGGGGATTTGGGGGTCTATAGGCCCCCAAATCCTTCAAGCAATCCGGAGCCGAGTTCACTCGAGCAACGTTCCAATCCGGCCCACCGCCTCGTCGATCTCGTCATCCGACACTGTCAGCGGCGGCAGCAGCCTCACCGTGTCCGGCCCGGTCGCGTTCAGCACCAGGCGCTCTTCCAGCAGCGCGCGCCGGACGAGCGCGGGCCCGTCCTCGGCGCCGAACGCGAGCATCAGGCCCAGCCCCCGCACCTCGAGGCCGAGGTCGCGCAGACCGGCCGCGAGGCGATCGCCCCTTTCGGCTACTGCGGCGAGGAAGGCATCGTCGTCAACCACGTCGAGCACCGCATTGGCCGCCGCGGCGATCACGGGCCCACCGGCGAACGTGGAGCCGTGGTCGCCGGGCCGGAGCACGTCGGCGAACTCCGCCGAGGTGACGCAGGCGCCGATCGGCAGCCCGCCGCCGAGCCCCTTTGCCGTCGTCATCACATCGGGGCGCACGCCTAGCTGCTGCCATGCCCACAGAGTGCCGGTGCGCCCCATGCCGCACTGGATCTCGTCGAAGACGAGGAGCGCGCCGTGCGCGTCACAGAGCTCGCGCGCCGAGGCGAGGAGCCGGGGGTCTATCGGATGGATTCCGCCCTCGCCCTGAATCGGCTCGATGATCACCGCCGCGGTGCGTTCGTCGACCGGGAGCGGACCGTCCCGCGAGGCCACGCGGAAGCCTGGCACGAGCGGCGCGAAGGGCGCCTGCTTCTCCTCCTGCGGGGTCGCCGAGAGCGCTCCCATCGTGCGGCCGTGGAAACCCCCCTCGAGTACCACGAAGTCGCCACCCGGGCGGTGGCGGCGGGCCAGCTTGATCGCGCATTCGATCGCCTCGGTGCCCGAGTTGCAGAGGAACACCTTGCCGCCCAGGGAGTGCTCCGAGAGCCGGCCGGCCAACCGCATTGCGGGCTCCGTGTAGTAGAGGTTGCCGACGTGCATCAGCCGCCCGGCCTGCTCGCGCACCGCCTCCACGACGCGCGGATGACAGTGGCCGAGGAGCGCAATGGAGATCCCGGTCAGGAAGTCGAGGTACTCGTTGCCCTCGTCGTCCCAGAGCCGGGTGCCCTCGCCGCGCACGAATTCCACCGGGTTGCGTACGTACGTCGGCATCACCGCCCGGCCTTCGAGGGTGCGGAGCTGATCTAGGGCCACAGCTTCGTCCCGATCCCCTCGTCCGTGAACAGCTCGAGCAGCAGCGAGTGCGGCAGCCGCCCGTCGATGATGTGCGCGTTGGCCACGCCGCTCTCGAGCGCGTCGAGGCAGGCCTCGAGCTTGGGGCGCATCCCGCCGCTCACCGCCCGGAGGTTGCGGCGCACCTCGGCGGCAGTGGCTTCGGATATGCGGCTTTCGGGGTCGTCGGGATCGGCGCGCCAGCCCTCCACGTCGGTAAGGAAGATCACCTTGAACGCCCCCAGGGCCCGGGCCACCGCCCCCGCCGCGGCATCGGCGTTGACGTTGTAGGAGTTGCCGTCGAGGTCGGCGCCCACGGAGGCGATGACCGGGATGTAGTCCTCGGCGATGTGGTTGAGCACGTCGGCGTCCACGCGCTCGATCTCGCCGACGAAGCCCACGTCGGTCTCGCCGGCGAGGCGCTTCTTCACGGTGAAGAGCAGCCCGTCGTCGCCGCAGAGCCCCACCGCCGGCTGCCCGTGGCGACCAAGCAGCAGGACGATGTCCTTGTTCTGCTTGCCGACGAGCACCATCTTCGCCACCTCGACGGTGGCCTCGTCCGAGACCCGTAGGCCCTCGACGAACTTGACCTCCATCCCCAGCCGCTCCATGTAGTGCGTGATGTCGGGGCCGCCACCGTGCACCACCACCGGGTTCATGCCGACGTACTTGAGGAGCACGACGTCGCGGGCGAACTCCTCCTTCAGCGCCGGGTCGGTCATCGCCGCGCCGCCGTACTTGATCACCACGGTCTCGCCGTGGAACTCCCGGATGTACGGCAGCGCCTCGAGAAGGGTCGCGACGTCCCTCATGACGCGTATTCCGAGTTGAAGCGGGCGTACTCGGGGCTCAGGTCGCTGAAGAAGACCTCGGTCTCGCCCCCCTCGCCCGGCATCGTCAGCGCGTACTCGACCTCCGAGCCGTTCATGAGTCCGGGTGGGGGGGGTTCGACGACGTCGCCGGCGGAGACCAGCAGCCGGCCCTCGATCTCGAGGTCCGCCACGAACGGCTCGCCCTGCGGCCACGCCTGGCCGGCGGCCTGGAGCACGCGGCCGAAGTTTGGGTCGCCGCCATGGAGCGCCGCCTTCACCAGCGGCGAGTTGGCGATCGAGCGGGCCACCGGCTCCACTGCGTCGGGCCTCCCGCGCACCACGATTCGCCCGACACGCCCGGCCCCCTCGCCGTCGGCCACGATCTCGAGGGCGAGCTGGCGCAGGAGCGCGTCGAGTGCCTCCCCCAGCCTCAGCTCCTCCTCGGACTCCGGTTCCACGCGCACGCCCGACGCCGCGCTGGCGAGCGCGAAGACGGTGTCGCTGGTGGACAGCTGACCGTCGACCGAGATGCGGTCGAACGAGCGCTTGACGCATACGCCGGTAAGCAGGTCGAGCGTCTCGGCCGACAGCTCGGCGTCGGTCTCGACGAAGCAGAACATGGTGGCGAACCGCGGTGAGATCATCCCGGCGCCCTTGGCCTGCGCCGCCAGCCGGACGGAGCCCGGGCGCAGGTGCACCTCGAGGCAGGCCCGCTTGGGGGCGCCGTCGCTCGTGAGGATCGCCTCGGAGAAGCCGCCGGCATCGAGGCCGAGCTCGTCGCAGGCGGTGCGAACGCCGCCCACGACCTTGTCGCGCGGCAGCTCCGTGCCGATCACGCCCGTCGAGGCGACGCCCACCTGGCGCGGCGCGAGCCCGAGCTTCTCGGCGGCCGCCGTCTGCATGGCGACGGCGGTCTCGAGCCCCCGGCGCCCATCGCCCACGTTGGAGCAACCGGAGTTGACCGCCACGGCGCGCAGGCCTTGGAGATCGGCCTCCCGCGAGACGGTCACGGGCGCGCCCACGCGCGCGTTGGTGGTGAAGCGGGCGGCGGACACCGTCTCGGGCGCGTCCGAGACCAGAACGCCCACGTCGAGCCCCTCGGGCTTGATGCCCGCCGCCACGCCCGCTGCCCGGAAGCCGCGCGGCAGCGCGGTCGGCTCGAGCTCGCCGGCGTGCGCGGGCGCCTCGACCCAGCGCGAGCGGAAGAAGCTCATTCGAGCCCCTCCGTCTCCAGCAGCCCGAGCATGAGGTTCAGGTCCTGCACGGCCTGGCCGGCGGCGCCCTTCCAGAGGTTGTCGATCGCGCAGAACGAGAGCACGCGGTCGCCGACCACCGTCACGTAGACGGTTGCGCGGTTCGTGAAGCGCACGTCGCGAGTGCGCGGCGGCTCGTCGATCATCTCGACGAACGGCTCGCTCGCGTAGGCCCGCTCGAACAGCCGGCGCGCGGACTCCCGCGTGAGCTGCTCGGTCGCCGTGACGTAGCAGCTGGCGAGAATGCCCTGGTCTATCGGCAGCAGGTGGGGCACGAAAGCGAAGCGCACGCCGGGCAGCTCCTGCTCGAGCTCGGCCACGTGACGGTGACCCTCGGTCTTGTAGGGGTTCACGTTGTCGATCGCGGAGACGAAGTGGGTCTCCTCGGTGGCCTCGCGCCCCGCACCCGAAACGCCCGCCTTGATGTCCACCACCGCGTCTTCGATCCGCCCGCGAAGCGGCAGGAGGGCCAGCAGGGCGGCGGTCGAATTGCATCCAGGGCCGGCGACGAGCTCGGCGCATCGGATCTGCTCGCGGTGTGCCTCCGGCAGCCCGTAGACCGCCTCGTCGAGCAGCTCCGGCGCCTCGTGCGGCTGGTACCAGCGCTCGTAGCTCCCGCGGTCGAGCCGGAAGTCGGCGGAGAGGTCGACCACCTTGAGGCCGCGCTCGCGGAGTGCTGCCACAGCGCCCGCGGCGGCCTTGTGCGGGTATGCCACGAGCGCCGCGTCGGCTCGCGCCGCCACGGCGTCCGGGTCGAAAACCTCCATCACGAGCGGCACCCGATAGGCCGGGTAGAGCTCGTCGTGCCGGCGGCCGGCCTCGCTGCGGGCGGTCACGACCGTCAGCTCCAGCGACGGGTGGTGCCGGCAGATGTACGAGCAGACCGCGCCGCCGAAGCCGGTGGCGCCGATGACCGCTACTCGGTGTTTCTCAGGCACGAAGCTTCCCGCCGATCTCCGCGAGCTCGCGCTCGATCGCGGCCCGGCGCTCGGCCACCTCCGCGTCGGTGAGCGTGCGCTCGGGCGCCCGGAACTCGAGCCGCAGGGCCAGCGACTTCCTGCCCTCCCCGACCTGCTCGCCGCGATAGAGGTCGAAGATGGCAAGCCGCTCGAGGAGCTCGCCTCCGCCGCTGCGCACGGCCGCCTCGACGTCCGCGGCCGGCACCTCCTCGGGCACCACCACGGCGATGTCCTGGAGGACGCCGGGGAAGGTGGTCACGTCGCGGTAGACGGCCGCGGCCGGCGCCAGTTCGGCGACCACTCCGAAGTCCACCTCGAACGCCGCCACCGGCCCGTCGAGCTCCCACGCGCGCGTAACCAGGGGGTGCAGCTCGCCGATCCAGCCGAGCTCGGCCCCGTCCCCGGCGAGCACATCCGCCGCCCTGCCCGGGTGGAGAAACGGCCGCGGAAGCGGTTCGGCCCGCCAATCGACTCGGGCCACTCCGAGCACGGCCTCGAGCAGCCCCTTGAGCGCGTGGAAGTCGGCGGCCCGCGGCGCCGTGCGCCAGCCCCCGGGGGCCGCCTGCGTGACCAAGGCAGCGAGGTGCTCGGGCTCGTCGGCCGGCTTCGAGCCGCGCGGCGAGACGTCGTCCGGCACATCGGGCGCATCGGCCGGGAGGTAGACGTGTGCGGACTCGAACAGCGCCACCCCCGCCCGGCCGTGAGCGGCGTTGTGGCGGGCGGCGTCCAGCAGTCCCGGCAGCAGTAGGGGGCGCATGACGCTCAGCTCCTCGCTGAGCGGGTTGTCGATCCGCAGGAGCGGCTGATACTCGAGCCGGAGGCGCTCGATCGCCTGGGGGGAGGTGAACGAGTAGGAGACGCACTCGTCGAGACCGCGATCGCGCAGCGCGTCCTCGAGCCGCCGCCGCAGCCACTGACGCGGAGTGAGGCGCCCCACCGCGCGCCGCCGCGACGGCAGGGTGGTCGGGAGCTTGTCGAGGCCGTGGATGCGAGCCACCTCCTCGATCAGGTCGGCCTCGCGCTGGACGTCCGAGTCGCGCCAGGGCGGCACCACCCAGCCGTCCGCGCTCTCCCCGAAGCCGAGCCTGAGCAGGATCGCCCGTACTTCCTCGGGGGCGATCTCCTCGCCGAGCAGCCGCGTGATCCGCTCGTGGCGAAGCGAAACCGTGCGCAGCCCTTTCGGCGCCGGATAGGCGTCGATTGTGCCGGGCACCATTCGCGCGCCGCACAGGTCCACCATCAGCCGGGCCGCGAGCCGTTGACCGGCCATCGCCAGATCCGGGTGGAGCTGCTTCTCGAACCGCGCCGAGGCCTCGGTCCGGAGCCCGAGGGCGCGTGAGGTGCGCATTATGTTCGGGCCGACCCAGGTAGCGGCCTCCATCAGCACCCGCGTGGTCTTCTCCGAGACCTCGGAGATCTGGCCCCCCATGATCCCCGCGATCCCGCTCGGGCCCTCGGCGTCGCAGACGAGCGCCATCTCGGATGTGAAGGTGCGCTCCACGTCGTCGAGCGTGGTCATCGTCTCGCCCTCGGCCGCCTTGCGGACGACGATGCGGGAGCCGCGCACCTCGCCGAGGTCGAAGGCATGGAGCGGCTGGCTGCAGGTGAGCATCACGTAGTTGGTGATGTCGACGACGTTTGAGATCGGGCGCTGCCCCACCGCCATCAGCCGCTGCTTCAGCCAGAGCGGCGAGGGGCCGACCTTCACGCCCTCGAAGACCCGCGCCGTGAAGCGCAGGCAGATGTCCGGATCGGCGATCTCGACGGCCGCGTGGTCCTCGGCCGAGTCGGTTCCCCGCGGCTCGGCGTCCGCCGCCGTCGGGTCCTCCGCCAGTGGCGCCGCCGTGGCCGCGCGGAGGTCACGCGCCACGCCGTAGACGCCCATCGCGTCGGGGCGGTTCGGGGTGATCTCGATCTCGATCACCTCGTCGGCTATCGGGAGGTGCTCCGACAGCGGGGCGCCGGGCCGGGCGCCGTCCGCGAGGACCATGATCCCCGCGTGGTCCTCGCCGATCCCGACCTCGTCCTCGGCAAGGATCATCCCGCTGGACCTCACGCCGCGAAGGGTGGCCTCGCCCAGCACGGTGCCGTCGGGCATGAGCGCTCCCGGGAGCGCGACTGCGACGGTCTGGCCGGGGGCGACATTGGGCGCTCCACAGACGATGGTTTGCGGCTCCGGTCCGCCGATGTCGACCGAGCAGACTGTGAGGCGGTCGGCGCTCGGATGGCGGTCGACCCGGAGGACGCGGCCGGTGAGGAAACCGGCGATGTCCCCCACCCCGGTCCGATGCAGGCGCTCGAGTTTCAGGCCGGCCATCGTGAGGCGATCGGCGATGTCCTCGGCCGGGAGGGCGGGGTCGCAGTAGGAGCGCAGCCAGGCGACGGGGATCCTCATGCTCCGAATTGCTCCAGGACGCGGACGTCGTTCTCGAACAGCAGCCGCAGGTCCGGCACCTCGTGGACCAGCATCGCGATGCGCTCGATGCCCATCCCCCAGGCGAATCCCTGCACGCGCTCCGGGTCGTAGCCGTTGTCGATCACGTAGCCGAGCACGTTGGGGTCGACCATCCCCGAGCCGAGGATCTCGATCCAGCCCTCGCCCTTGCAGGTTGGACAACGCTCGGCGCCGAGGTATCCGGTTCCGCCGCAGCGGAAGCAGGAGACGTCGACCTCCACGCTCGGCTCGGTGAACGGGAAGTAGCCCGGGCGCAGGCGAACCTCGGTCTCCTCGCCGAACATCTGGCGGGCGAAGGCGAGCAGCACCCCTTGGAGGTCGGCGAGCGTGATGTCCTCGTCGACGGCGAGCCCCTCGAGCTGGTGGAACATCGGCACGTGGGTGGCGTCCGGGGTGTCGGGGCGGTACGTGCGGCCGGGGACGACGATGTAGATCGGCGGCTCCTGCGCCTCCATAGCGCGCACCTGCATCGGCGACGTGTGGGTGCGCAGCAGGATGCTGTCGCGGAAGTAGAACGTGTCCTGCGGCTGGCGGGCCGGATGGTCTGGCGGGTGGTTCAGGGAGGTGAAGTTGTAGTAGCCGTACTCGACCTCGGGCCCCTCGAGCACCGAGAAGCCGAGACCGATGAAGATGTCCTCCATCTGCCTGCGAATCTGCGAGACCAGGTGCAGGTGGCCGACCGGCAGGGGCGGGTCGCCGGGGAGCGTGACGTCGATGCGGTCCTGGGCCAGGCGCCGGTCGAGCTCGGACGCCTCGAGCTCCCCGCCCCGCTCCCTGAGGAGCTCCTCGAGCGCCCGGCGCACCTCGTTCGCCTCCTTGCCCACGGGGCCGCGCTGCTCCGGCGGCAGTTCGCCGATCGAGCGCAGCGCCCGCGTCAGCTCCGACTTGCGGCCCAGGTAGCGCACCCGGAGCTCCTCGAGCTCCGCTGCGCTGCCGGCGGCGCCGATCGCGGCCTCGGCCTCGGCCCGCAGTTGCTGGAGGTCAGACATGGGCGGCCATCCTAGTTCCCAGTTCGTAGAGCGCCACGGTGACCGCCATGGCCACGTTCAGCGACTCCGGGCCGTCCGGGCGCAGGGGGATGCGGGCCACGGCGTCGGCCCCGGCCAACACGGCGTCCGGCAGCCCCCGGCGCTCGGCTCCGGCGCAGACGGCCACCCGATCCGTCAGCGTCACCGATCGCACGTCTTCGCCCGCCCGCGCGTCCAGCGCAATGCGCAGGCCCGGCAGCTCGTCGAATCCCGCGCGCGCGGGAGGGCGGGCGAAGATCGATCCCATACTCGCACGCACGGCCTTCGGCGAGTAGGGATCGGCGCATTCCGGGCCCAGGACCAGCGGGCCGTCGCAGAGGGCGTGCGCCGCGCGCAGGACCGTGCCCACGTTCCCCGGGTCCGCCACGCCATGCAGCCAGACCATCAGCCGCCCGCCGGGCTCGGACCAGCGCTGCGGATACACGCCGATGGCGCGGCTGCCGGACCCGAGCGTGCCCACCCCGCTCAGCAGCGAAGGCTCCACCTCGCGGTCGGCGCGCAGCACGAACTCGGGCTCCCAGCCGCCCCGCTCGGCGGCCTCCACCAGATCCTCCCCCTCCGCCGCGAACAGCCCGAGCTTCTCGCGCCAGTGCTTCTGCCGCAGCTTGCGGATCGTCTTGAGCTTGGAGTTGTCGGCTGAACGGATCACAAACACAAAGGGCGCCTCGAAGGGCGCCCGGGAGGTCTGGTATGCCGATGGCGTTACGCGGCCACGGCCTCCCGGGCTCTCTCGGCAAAACGTCGGAACGTCTCGGGGTCGCGGACGGCGATGTCCGCCAGCACCTTGCGGTCGAGCTCGACGCCCGCCTCGCGCAGGCCGTGCATGAACTGGCTGTAGCTCATGCCCTCCCGGCGCGCGGCGGCGTTGATGCGGACGATCCAAAGGCGGCGGAAGTCGCGCTTGCGGTTGCGCCGGTCGCGGTAGGCGTAGGAGTCGGCCTTGAGCAGCGCCTCCTTCGCGCGCTTGTAGCTCGAGTGCGCCTGGCCGCGGTAACCCTTTGTCCGCTCCAGCGTGGCGCGGTGCTTCTTGCGCGCTTGAACTGAACGCTTGACCCGGCTCACTTGTGCAGCAGCCTCGTGACTCGCTTGCGGTCGCGCTGGTCCACGACGACCGGCCGACCCAGGCGGCGCTTGCGCTTGGCGTTCTTCTTCCCCAGGTTGTGGCTCGTGAACGAATGGCGGGCGCGCAGCTTGTCGCCGCCCGTCTTGCGGAAGCGCTTCTTCGTGCCCGAGTGGGTCTTCATCTTCGGCATGGGGACGATGTATTGAAGCAGACGGCTTTTGGCCGCCGGACGGCTCAGCCGGCCGGCGCCGGCTCAGGGGCCTGCTGCGGCCTCCGCTTGTGCGGGGCGAGCAGCATCGTCATGTTGCGCCCGTCCTGCTGCGGCGCCTGCTCGACCGCGCCGAGGTCGGCCACGTCCTCGGCAAGCCGCATGAGCAGCGCCTCGCCGCGCTCGGGATGGGTCTGCTCGCGGCCGCGGAACATGATGGTCACCTTCACGCGGTCGTCGCCCTTCAGGAAGCGCACCACGTGGTTCTTCTTGGTCTCGTAGTCGTTGCGGGCGATCTTCGGCCGCAGCTTGATCTCGCGCACGTTGACCTGCTTCTGATGGCGGCGCGCGGCCTTCGCCTTCTGCTCCTGCTCGTACTTGTACTTCGAGTAGTCGAGCACGCGGCACACCGGCGGGCGGGCATCCGCCGCCACCTCCACCAGGTCGAGGTCGCGCTCCTGGGCGTAGCGCAGGGCCTGGTCGGTCGACACGATGCCGATCTGGGTGCCGTCCTCTCCGATGAGACGGACCTGCGGGACGCGGATGCGCTCGTTGATGCGCGTTTCGTCGCGCTCGGGCGGGCGCCGATCGAACCTACGAGGGATCGGCACTAGAAGAAGCTACGGCTGGACGTCAAGAGGCGAACGGTCTCGAGTTCAAAATGGGGCACGGGCGCGTCAGCGAATCTCTCTGCGCGGGGTATAGGTGCCCTCCATTGCGCGCGAGTATAGCGGCGGTGCTAGGACCGCCGCTCGATCTCGTCGCGTGCGCGCTCGACGAACTCCTCGAGCGCGACGGCCCCCAGATCGCCCTCGCGGTGCCGCCGCACCGCCACGGCGCCGTCGCTCTGCTCCTGATCTCCGACGACGAGCATGTAGGGCACCTTCCGCACCTCGGCCTCGCGGATCTTCTTCCCGACCGACTCCGAGCGCTCGTCGACATCGGCCCGGAGACCCGCCTCGCGCAGGGTCCCGGCCACCTTGCGCGCGTACGCCACGTGGCGGTCTGCGATCGGCAGCACGGCCGCCTGGACCGGCGCGAGCCAGAGGGGGAACTCGCCGCCGTAGTGCTCGATGAGGATCCCGATGAAGCGCTCGAAGGCCCCCATCAGGGCGCGGTGGATCATCACCGGGCGGTGCTCCGCGTTGTCGGCCCCGACGTAGGTCAGCTCGAACTGCTCCGGCATGTAGTAGTCGAGCTGCACGGTGCCGAGCTGCCACGACCGCCCGACGGCGTCGGTCACGTGGGCGTCGATCTTGGGCCCGTAGAAGGCGCCGTCGCCCTCGTTCAACTCGTACTCGAGCCTGTTGTGCTCGAGCGTGCGCTGCAGCGCGGCCTCGGCTTTGTCCCACATCTCCTCGGTCCCGACCCGCTTCTCGGGGCGCGTCGAGAGCTCGAGCCGCGGCTCGAGGCCGAACTGGCGGTAGATGAAGAAGCCGAAGTCGAGGCAGCGCATGGCCTCTTCCTCGATCTGAGCCTCCGTGCAGAACACGTGGGCGTCGTCCTGGGTTATGGAGCGCACCCGAAGGAGGCCGTGGAGGGTGCCGCTCGGCTCGTGCCGGTGCACGAGACCCTGCTCGGCGAGCCGAAGCGGCAGGTCGCGGTAGGAGCGCAGCTCGTTCTTGTAGATCTGGCAGTGGGCGGGACAGTTCATGGGCTTCAGGCCCATCGGCCGGTCCTCCACGTCCGTGAAGTACATGTGGTCCCGGTACACGTGCCAGTGGCCGGAGCGCTTCCAGAGCTCGACGTCGTACAGGATCGGCGTGCGCACCTCGACGTACCCGCGCTCGACGTTGGTGGCGCGCCACAGCCGCGTCAGCTCGTTCCAGATGTGTGTGCCGTTCGGCAGCCAGAGGGGCATGCCCGGCGCCAGATCGGAGAACATGAACAGCTCGAGCTCGCGGCCGAGCTTGCGGTGGTCGCGCTCGCGAGCCTGCTCCAGGCGGCGGAGGTGCTCCTCGAGGTCCTCCTTCGAGAGGAAGGCCGTGCCGTAGACGCGGGTGAGCATCTGGCGGCGGGCGTCGCCGCGCCAGTAGGCGCCGGCGACGGACGTGAGCTTGAACGCCTTGATGCGCCCGGTCGACGGCCCGTGTGGCCCGCGGCAGAGATCGGTGAAGGGGCCGTTCCGGTAGAGCGTGACGCTGTCCACCCCCTCGTCCCGAACGAGGTCTTCGATCAGCTCGACCTTGTAGTCCTGCCCCTCCGCGCTGAAGCGCTCGATCGCCTCCGCCCACGGCAGCTCGCTGCGCTCGAACCGCTCGTCGGCCTTGACGTGCTCGCGCATCCTCGCCTCGATGCGCTCGAAGTCGTCCTCGGTGAGCTTGACCCCCTCGGGGAAGTCGAAGTCGTAGTAGAAGCCGTCCTCGATCGGCGGCCCGATCGAGATCTTCACGCCCGGGTAGAGCTCCATCACCGCGGTGGCGAGCACGTGCGCCGCGTCGTGGCGGACGAGCCAGAGGGGCCCCATGCCGTCCTCCGCGCTCTTAGCGGTGACGATCTCGATCCTGTCCCCGTCGTGAAGCGGCGCCCCGAGATCGCGCAACCCTGGTTCGGCGCCGTCGCGACTGACTCGCACGCCCAGCGCGGCGCGGGCGAGTCCCTCGCCGATCGCGCGAGCAGCGTCGGCGCCGGTGGCGCCGTCGGGAAGCTCGAGGGGAGAGCCGTTTGGAAGGGTGACCTTCATGCCGGGCCCACGGTACCGAGTCATGTGCGGCGAGCGGCCTCGTGGAATGAGCGGTGCGGGCGCGGCCGAGCACGATCGGCGCGCGCGGGTGAACGTGTGCGTTTCCTCCAAGCGGGGGTTCGCGCCGACGCGTGCGCTCTCGCAATCACTCGCGAAGGAGCAGTGCGCCGCGAGAGGGGCCTGAGCCGGTTACGGACCGCTCCCTCGCATGGAAAGCAGGAGCGCCTATGCGGACGCCTCAGGGCGGCTGCGTGTGGTAGTAGGCCTCAGGTTGGGGCGGTCGCGCGTGGCGATTCGGCGGGGTCGACCGTGGCTGCCCAGCTGCCGAGGAGCTTGAGTGCCTCCTCGGAGCGCGAGCCGGGCTCGGCGGTGTAGGTGAAGATCGTCAGCCCGGGGTCTGCGGCGAGGTCCAGCCGGTTGTAGTTCAGGTGGAGCTCGCCAACGACGGGATGGTTGAAGTGTTTGACGCCGGTGTTGTGGAAGCGGACGTTGTGCGCGGCCCAGCGGGTGCGGAACGCCTCGCTCTGTGTTGCGAGCTCGCCGACGAGGTCTGAGAGGTCGCGGTTGTACGGGTCGCGGCCCGCGGCAGAGCGCAGGATGGCGACGGATTCGGTGGCGACGCGGTCCCAGTCGCCGTAGGACGCCTCGGCTCGCGGATCGAGGAAGACGAACCGGGCGGTGTTGACCGGCCGCGCGAGCGCGGCGTACAGCTCGGAGAACAGCGCGCGTCCGAGCTGGTTGGAGGCCAGGATGTCGAGGCGCTCGTTGCCCACGAACGCGGCGGCGCCGGTGATCGCGTCCAGCGTCCACTGGACCTCGGGCCGGACGCGCTGCTTGGCCTGGCGCCGACGAGGCCGCGCTGGGGTCGGCTGTGCGGCGCGGGCGAGGTCGAAGAGGTGGGCGCGCTCGGCGTCGTCGAGCTGGAGCGCCCGAGCGAGGCCTCCAGCACGCTCTCGGAGACCCGCTCATGTCTCCGCGCTCCAGGCGGGTGTAGTACGGAGCGCTCACGCCGGCCAGGACGGCGACCTCCTCGCGGCGGAGCCCGAGAACGCGGCGACTGCCGTAGGAGTGCAGCCCCGCCTGCTCAGGCGTGATCCGGGCGCGGCGGGAGGTGAGGAACTCGCGGATCTCCTGCTTCGTCTCCACGCCCCAAGCGTAGACCGGGCCGTCAGCGCCGGGGGGACTCTGCCAGTACCTCTCTCAACAGGGACTCCCACCTGCGCGAGATCCGCGCTTTGCTGAGAGCCATGACTTCCAAGAAGACCTGGTTCATCATCGGCGCCGGGCGCGGCATGGGCGTCGACTTCGCCAAGGCCGC